>NZ_PNCT01000077.1:0-34660 GCF_005887365.1 Pseudoalteromonas sp. S3785
GAGGATCACCGTCACGGTTTGGCCATCTTCAACATCGGTTACTGTACCGCGTACAACTATAGCTTCGCTTTCGCCATTACCACTGATAACGCCATCATCGGTTTTTTCTATATTAATACTAATTTGTGCAGTTTTATCTTGAATGAAAGCATCTACTTCCTGAGCTAAATTACCGGCTGTGTCTATAACACTAGAGGTTGCAGTAATTTCACCATCTTCTAATGATGAGATATCGATGCCTGACAGCTCATAGTTTCCATTTTCAACAATTGCAGTAACTACGACTTCATTGCCTACTGAATCTGTAAATACGATGGTAACTTCTTGGCCATCCTCTACACCATTTACTAAGCCACTGAGCGAAATGTCGGTATTTTCAGAGCTGCCATTTATAATGCCATCTTCGGTTTTATCGATACTAAGGGTTAACGTGCTTTGTGTGTCTTTTGCAAAAGTAACCTCTTGAGTTGCCTCATTCCCAGCGGCATCAAAAATGCTTATTTGCGCTGAAATTGCGCCATCTGCTAACGATTCAATATCGCCACTGATTTGCCAATTGCCATCAGCATCAACCTCTGTTGTTACAACTACTTGCTGATTATTACTATCTGTAAAAGTAACAGTAACTAATTGGCCTGGCTCAATATCTGTAACCGAGCCGCTGAGTTGTACATTATTTTGCTCGGCGCTATTAATAACCCCGTCAACATCTTGTGTTACTAAGCTTGCAGCAACAGAGCTATCATATTGGGCTTCATCAGAAGCACTCGCGGGATTTCCTGAAATATCTTGAGCAGTTGCATTTGCGCTAATAGTGCCATCATTTAGCGATGAAATATCAACGCCGGTTATTTCATAACTCCCATTAACTACAATTGCCGTTAACGTAATTGGGGGGTTAACACCATCACTCAATACAACAGTTACAGCTTGGCCATCTTCAATACCGGTTACTACACCTCGTACCGTCACGTTACTCTGTTCTTCGCTGTTTATAACACCATCTTGCGTTGAGTCTATCTCAACAGTGAGCTGTGCGGTTTTATCATGTAAAATAACTTGAGAAGCGTTACTCTCATTGCCTAATAAGTCTTGTGCTTGCGCTGTTGCTGTGATCTCCCCATCACTTAACGAAGAAATATCAACTGCTAGTTGATACTGGCCATTTTCAACAATAGCCTCAACAGTCACTTCATTACCATCAACATCTGTTAAAGTAACTGACACTGTCTGACCGTCTTCAATACCTTCAACTGTTCCGCTGACCTGTACTATGTTCTCTGAGTTATTAATTACGCCGTCTTCGGTTTCATTTACTTCAATTGTTATTATTGCAGTTGTATCTTTAGAGAAAGACTTTTGTGTTTGAGTATCATTACCCGCTATATCAATAGTGCTAACTTGGATAGTGTAATTTCCATCGGGTAAATCAGCAAAAGGTTCTGGGCCAACACTCCACTGGCCATTCGTAACCGTAGCCTCATACGTTGCAATGGGGTTACCTTGCGAATCAAAAATGGTTACTGTTACCAGCTGTCCATCTTGCACATCTACCACTTCGCCCTCGAAATCAATAGGCTGATTAGTGTTTAGGCCATCTTCAAAATCAATAAAAATATCTGCTTGAGTATCTTTAATTTTTGTCTCGCTGGCAGCGTCATCTTCATCTCCGCCAACTAAAGACACTGTCGCAGTAACTTCACCGTCATTTAATGCAGTGATATCGATATTAGTAACAGACCACAGACCATCCTGAACTTCAGTTGTGACTATAATTTCGTTGCCGTCTGAGTCGCTTAAAATTATTTGTACTATTGAACCATTAGGGACATTTTCAACAGTGCCGGAAAACTCCAAAGCCACAGCGTCATATTTATTAATAAAAATACCATCGCCACCGAGTTGCCCTACATTGAAAACAGGATCAGGTGTAAATTCAAGAAAGTCAGGATCTTCTACCTCAGCATCAGCAACGGGTGTGGTTTCGTAGCCAGATTCAGGAACTAGCTCTTGCCCTTGGCGGGCAATAAGTTGATAAGCCACTTGTGCGTCATTGGCATCATTTGATGATAAAGAAGTAACACTACTTGTATTACTTCGGGCATCAAATGTACTATTTTGGCTTAAATCGGATACAAGCTGCGAAATAATATCCTGCGGGACCACAAGCTGTTCATTCGCTTCAGAGAAAACAAGCTTATTTTCTTCAAGTGCAATATCACTGCTGTTTAATACGGGTAGATCGGCAAATTGCTCTGGTACAGAGTCTACCTTGACCCAATCTCCATTATCCATAACAACCCATACATCACTTAGTAGTTCGACAATAACAACAGCTTTACTTATATTTTCCAAAGTGAATATCCTAAATAGTTAATGAGAGTAAACAGCGGCTTAGCTAAAAATAGATCTAATTATTATAAAATCCAGTAATTAAAACAAAATATTAACATTAATCAATGCATTTTTACTGGTTTAATTATTGGCAGATTAAAATAATAATACTTAATCACAATTAAATATCAATATTAATAATACAAAATAACTAGCAATATATGGTTACTGTATTAATACAACGTATGAAAGGACGAGTTGGATTCAATAAAGTTTATTTATTTGTAAATCTATAAGTTAGCATTTCGGCGGGGAATAAATTAACATCCCTAAAGGTAGTTTCATTTCCAAATTAGTCAAGAAAATGCAAAATGCACGTTTTATTCCCTTTCGAAAACAAGATATTGTTGATATGTGTAGTGATGAGTTGGCCAACGGCTCAGAGCAAACATCGTTTAAACAATTTTGTGACTTATTAGCAAGCCTTATTCATTACGATTATCACGCAACACTTGAGTCGCTTAAAAATAACTACGCTCCTTTTGATCCAAATAGTGACACGCGATCTTTAGCGCCGGTTTCACATGATAAAAAAGCGCAGTGCCAACGTGATTTTGCAAAAGATTTTGCAAAAGTTTTAAACGCCGCTAACTTTGAAGTGATCACTAATCAAGATTTACAAGATGCATTAAACGAAGAGTCACTATTTAAAGTGCGCCTTGAGGTAGAGTTTGACGACTTTGAAGAAGTGGTTTTTTATCGCCGTGGCGAGTCGCAACTCACCGAAACCATTACCAGCCTTTGGGGCCTTCGTAAAAAAAAGCTGCATTTTACTAATTACGACCGCGTGGCGGTGTTTATTCGTTTTAAAGATAAAGCCCACTTTGAAGCTAAAAATAAAATACCTTTAGGGTTTGAACCAAGCTCGACCATAGTAAAGCTGTTTCAAAATGTACCAAAAGCCGACCTTGAAATGCTATTCCCTAATAGCGAAGTACGTATGCGCCCTATTGATAAAGTGATTATTGGCTCATCAGCTTTAATTGGCGGTGCCGTGGTTTTAATTACAAAGCTAGGCGCATCCATTTTATTGTTATTTGCGTTGATTGCTTATTGGGGTGGTTTTAGAAATGAGGCCGTAGAAATGACCCAGCAGCACTTTATTACCTTTGCTATTGGTATGGGGGTATTTGGCAGCTTTATTTTTAAAGAGTGGAGTAAATTTAAAAATCGTAAAATTAAATTTATGAAAGCGCTTAGCGATAACCTTTACTTTAAAAACCTCGATAATAACGCCGGTGTTTTTCATACCCTTATAGACGCCGCCGAAGAAGAGGACATAAAAGAAGCTCTGCTTGCTTATACATTTTTACTTAAATCTACAAATGGCCTAAGCGCACAAATGCTTGATGAGCAAATAGAGGCGTGGTTTAAAACAAAGTATAAATGCGAACTCGACTTTGAAATTAGCGATGCGCTTGCAAAATTGGAGCGTATGCATTTAGTCACGTGCAGTAATGAGGTGTATAACGCAATCAGTTTAGAGCAAGCAAAAACCGTTTTGGATAAGCGCTGGGATAATCTTTTTCAATATAATTAACCTGCATGGTTTACTTAACAACAAAAAAGCAGCTGAAGTTTCAGCTGCTTTTTACGTTACTTAACTAGGTGCAATTACTCAGCGACTTGCTGCCTAGTAAACTTTGTATGCACTAACTTATAAAGTGCAGGCAATATTAATAGCGTAAGTAAAGTTGATGAAATAATACCGCCCACCACTACCGTCGCCAATGGCCTTTGTAGCTCAGCGCCAGTACCTGTATTTAGCGCCATAGGAATAAACCCTAAACTTGCCACTAAAGCGGTCATAAGGACTGGGCGCAGGCGCGAAAGTGCACCTGTTTGTATCGCATCTATTAAACTAAGGCCGTCGGCTCTTAACTGTTTAATAAACGACAGCATAACCACACCATTTAATACCGCTACACCGCTTAGCGCAATAAAGCCAACGCCTGCTGATATTGACAGCGGCATGTCGCGTAATAATAACGCAAGCACGCCACCTGTCAGAGCAAGTGGTACGCCGCTAAATATTATTAACGAATCACGCAGCGAATTAAACGCGCTATAAAGCAAGCCAAATATAAGCAATAGAGTAACCGGCACCACCAGCGATAAACGCTTACTTGCCGATTCTAACTGCTCAAACGTGCCGCCATATTCAATCCAATAACCACTTGGTAAATTAAGATCTGAATTTAAAGCAGCTTGTGCATCACTTACAAAGCTTGCTAAATCACGCCCTTCTACATTTGCAGTAACTACAACATTACGCTTACCGCTTTCACGGTTTACTTGATTAGGCCCTTTATCAATACTAATTGTCGCTACTTCGCCAAGCGGTACAAACGCAAGGTCGGGATTAGCACTTTTTGGCACAGCCACAGGCAAACGAGCCAGCTGTGTTACATCGCTAGACCAACGCTCATCTAAACGCACTAATAACGAAAAACGTTTATCACCTTCGTAAATAAGCCCAGTTTGTACACCGCCTACCGCAGCACTTACACTTTGCTGTATATCGGTTACAGTTAAGCCTAACAGCGCCATATGGTCGCGAAGCGGCGTAACCGAAAGCGTAGGCAAGCCTTCCATTTGCTCAAGGCGTACATCAGTTGCACCCGTAATGCTTCGCACAAGCGCCGTAGCTTTTTCGCCGTACTGTTTTAATGTTGATAAGTCATCACCATAAATACGTACTGCTACATCGGCCCGCACGCCTGCTATTAGCTCGTTAAAGCGCATTTCTATTGGTTGCGTAAACTCATAGTTATTTCCAGGTACTTCATTTACTAAATGGCGAATTTGCTTAACCAGTTCTTCTTTACTTAAAGCAGGATTAGGCCATTGTTCGCGCGGTTTTAACATTAAGAATGTATCGGCAACGTTAGGTGGCATAGGATCGTTTGCTACATCAGGCGTACCAATTTTTGAAAATACCTTTTCAACTTCAGGTATGTCTAAAATGGCTTGCTCTAACTCTTTTTGCATTTTTACCGATTGCTCAATACCGGTACCGGTAATGCGCAGTGCATGCATAGCAATATCGCCCTCATCAAGCTGCGGTAAAAACTCAGCCCCCATATTTTTCACTTTAAAGCCAAGTGTAATTACAAGCACAGCAGCAATACTTAGCATTACCCACGGTAACTTAAGCGATAAGCCAAGTAACGGTTTATAGCCTTTTTTAATACCGCGCATAACCGCATTTTCGCTCTCACTTACCTTACCGCGTACAAATACCGCAATAGCGGCAGGCACAAAGGTAACGGCAAAAATAAGTGCGCCAACTAATGCAGCAACCACTGTAAACGCCATTGGCTGAAACATTTTGCCCTCAACACCACTTAATGCAAATAGCGGTAAATACACCAGCATAATAATTAAAATACCAAATACTGCTGGGCTGAACACTTCTTTAGTGGCGGCGGTTACCACACTTAAACGCTCATTTAATGTAAGTAGCCTGCCATGTTTGTGCTGCGCAAGGCCAAGTTGCCTTAAGCAATTTTCGACGACTATTACAGCACCATCAACAATTAAACCAAAGTCGATTGCGCCTAAACTCATTAAATTACCCGACACCCGATTACCAACCATACCGGTAATAGCAAATAACATACTAAGCGGAATAACCATTGCCGTAATAAGCGCGCCGGTTACGTTACCCAGTAACAGCAGTAAAATAACAATGACTAACACTGCGCCTTCAAACAAATTGGTTTTTACGGTTTCGATGGTTTTATCTACAAGGCTTGTACGGTCATATACAGGCTCAACCACTACACCCGCTGGTAGGCTAAGTTGTACATCTTTGAGTTTATCGGCCATAGCTTTTGCCACTACACGACTGTTTTCGCCAATAAGCATCATGGCGGTGCCAAGCACAGTTTCCTTGCCGTTATAAGTAGCAGCCCCTGTTCTAAGCTCTTTGCCTAAACGCACATTTGCGACATCTTTAATGCGTACAGGCGCATCATCACGCTTTGCAACCACGGTATTGGCTATATCATCAAAGGTTTTTAATTGTCCTGGCGAGCGTACTAAGTATTGCCCATCAAAACGCTCAATAAACCCTGCGCCTTGGTTACTATTATTTAATTTAAGTGCCGTAATTACATCGCTGAGCGTAAGCTTATAAGCCAGTAGCTTTTCAGGTATTGGCGCTACTTGGTACTGGCGCTCAAAGCCGCCTTGGCTGTTTATTTCGGTAACACCTTTTACTTTTAAAAGCTGCGGGCGAATAACCCAATCTTGCAAAGTACGTAAATCTTCTGCGTTAAATGGCGTGCCATCGTCTTTGAGCACACCTTTATTTGCATGCACAGAGTAAGTAAAAATCTCCCCAAGGCCGCTGGCAATTGGTCCTAAATTTGGCTCAATATTGGCAGGCAAATCAGATCGAATGCTTTGAATGCGCTCTGATATTTGCTGGCGCGCCCAGTAAATATCGGTACCTTCGTTAAAAATAACAGTTACTTGAGAAAGCCCATAACGCGAAATCGAGCGGGTGTAATCAAGCTTAGGTATACCTGCCATTGCGGTTTCAATTAAATAGGTTATACGCTGCTCTGCTTCAAGCGGGGTAAACCCGGGAGCTTTAGTATTAATTTGCACTTGCACATTAGTTATATCAGGTACGGCATCCACCGCTAAATTTTGGGTGTTATATACGCCAAAGCCTGCAAATAAAAGCGTGAGCGCAAGCACCATCATGCGGCGTTTAACCGCAAACGAAACTATCCAGTTAATCATGCTGCCTCCTAATGTGAGTGGCTTGCGCCGCTTTTTAATATATCGGCTTTAATTACATAACTGTTTTGCGTTACATACTCACTGTTTGACGACAGCCCCTCAAGTACCTCTACCCACTCGCTGTTTTTAGCACCAAGTTTTACAGGGCGTACTTCAAACACATTGCCGCTTTTAATAAACACACTCGGTTTACCGTTAAACTCTTGCACAGCAGTAGCCTTTACTCGCACTGCAGCATTTACATTTGCGATACTAACGTCGCTATTTACGTGCATGCCTGGGCGCCAATGGCCGTCAGGATTTTTAAGCGCAATACGCGCACGTGCAATATGTCCGCCCGTCATCATAGGCGCGATAAAAAACACCTCACCTTGCGCGTTTAAATGATGATGTAAGTCGTATACTTTGGCGCTTTGTCCTATGGCAAGTTTTTCAATATTTTCAGGAAACGCAGACAGCTCAACCCATACCGTTTCAAGATTGACTATTTGCATTAACGCGCTACTAGCAAGCTCACCACGCTTTAAATATTGCTCGGTAATAACGCCTGTCATTGGGCTTTTTATGATGTAATTTTGCAGTGTTTCACGATTAGTGATACTTGCAAGCCTATCGCCTTTTTTAACGTGTTGACCAATGCTCACAAAAATGTCGTTAACTAAACCGGTATAAGGCGCCATTACTTCAACGCTGCCTTGCGAAGTGGGTGCTATAACACCAAATAAAGTATCGGTTAGTTCAACGCTACCCGCTTTTGCAATCTCGGTTTTAATGCCAGCACGTTCAATTGCTGCTTCGCTTAGGGTTGTACGCCCCTCTTCTTGCTCATAGTGGTAGTTAATTTTTTGCCCTTTATAACTTGCCATTACATCAAGCTTAAACGAGTGCGGCTCATTCACGCTTACGGTACTGACCAAATAGTCATCTTCGGCTTTAAAGCGAATAAGCTGTGGTTTTTCACTTAAACGCTGTACGTTTATGGTTACGTCCAACTGATTTATATCCACAGCATTTTCGTTATCATACCCGTATACTCGTAGCTCGGTATTACCAGCAAACTGAGTTAATTTAAGCTCTAAATCAAGCGCGTTATTGGTGAGTAAAAACCCGCCATGAGGCCCTTTTACTTGGTGTTCATCTTCATGGCCTTCTTCATGACCTTCTGCGTGATGATTAGCCGACGCCATAGCCGTGCTACTTAATAATGGGAATGCAAAAAATTGCGTAACTAATAATGCGATAAGTGTTTTGTTCATGATTGATGAGTCTCAATTAAAGATTGGCCAGTTAAGCGCTCAAGAGTAAGTAGTACTTGATATAGTTCGCTATGGGTGTTGATAAGAGCGCGTTTAGAATCAAATAAAGCTTGCTGCGCGTCTAGCAATTGCAATACCGATATTTGCCCTTGTTGATAGCTCTTTAAGCTTTGTTCTATAAGCTTTTTCGCTTGAGGAATAACGTGCTGCGCTAAAAGTTGTGCCTGCTCAGTTTTACCTTGGTAATACGCATACAGCGTGCGTATTTGTTGGCGCAACTGGATACGCAATAGCCCTTGTTGCTCATTAAGTAAGGTAAGTTGATGCTGCGCCGCCTCAATATTACCGCTATTAGAATTACTTAATTGCAGCGGCATTGAAAACGAAAACACAAACGAGCTGGCGTCAGCTTGTTGGTTATAACGCACACCGCCGCCTAGCGTTAAATCACTTTGACCCGTTGATTTTTGTAGTGCCAAGTTGGCAGTTTGTTGCACATATTGTTGCTGTAACAATGCAAACTCAGGTGCACTATTAACCGCATCAAGCAGTGCTTGCTCGCTTTTAAGAGGGGTAATGAAACTTAAATCACCGGCATAATAATCGCTATATACCTGTTTTTGCCAAAGCTCATTAAGCGCTAAACGGGCACGCTCAAATTCACTTTTTAACATGAGCATATTTAGATCTACTTGGCTTAATGCATAGCGCATACGAGTTACATCAGCACTTGAGGCAGCACCTGCTTTAGCGCGCTTTTCAATTGCGTTAAGCGCCTGCTCAACAGTGTGTTTACGCTCACTGTTTAACGTAATTAACGCCTGAAATTTTAGTACTTGGTAATAACGCTCAGCGGTGGTGGCTAAAAGTGCTAACCGAGTGTTTTTATACTCAATTGTTTGCGCTTTAATATTTGCAGTAGCGTAATTAATACGGTTTTGGCGTTTGTCGCCCAGCTCTATTAATTGGCTTAAAGCCAGTGTGTACTGCGCCCCCGAAAAGGCATTAAAGCTGTGAGTTCCTAAAAAATTTTCAGCTTCAAAACTCAGCTCAGGGTTTGGCGAAAGCGCAGCTTGGTTTTTAAGCGCTGTTAATATTTTTTGATGGTACGGGTAACGTTTAAGCAGGGCATTTTGCTGCTCGGTATTTATTAGCGCCTGCTTAAGCGTTAATACGTTTTGGGGCTCTTTTTTTGCCAAAACGCTCTGTGTGGGTAATGCGCACAGTAGCGCCACCAGCATTAGTGTTTTTTTATTCATATAGCAGGTCCGTTTTTAACAAACAGAGTTGGCTTAATCACAGTGCTTGTCTTAATAACAAGCGCAATCAAGCAACCTAAATATGCACACAACTAGCCTAACAACGCTTATGCGCAGACTGTAATGTACAAAAGTATTTAAAGTTAGAATCTAGCTATAAAAATTGGGTGGCGGAACATCTGGTGGGTAATTTAAACCATTGTAACAGGCAGTATTTGTGGCTTGGCTTTGCTCAGGACTTATAGAATGATTTATTGTACTGTAGTAGCCACAGTGGCAGTGCTGATGGGCATGAATTTCAGTAGGTGATTGCGCATCATCGTCATTGGTATCGCTATGAGCGTGAATATGCGTGGCATGTTCCACTTCTTCTTGTAAATGATACGCAGCAGCGTCACAGCTAATAAAGCTGTGCACAAGCACTAAAAGTATCACAACTAAAAAGTAGTTTGAGCGCATTACCTACCTAAAACTATAAAATGCAATTTAAGAAAGCGCACAATACATTAAATTTATTCAAATGTAGAGAGCCGCTCACGTTATTTTCTAAATTCACTTGGTGATACACCCACTGATTTTTTAAACCGTTTAGAAAAATTAAATATATTAGGATACCCCACATAAGCGGCAATATGAGCAACAGGCCAGCGGGTATTTAGTAGTAAGCTTTTAGCTCGTTTAATACGTAAATAAATTAGCTGCTGCATTGGGCTTTTGCCATATTGTGCTTGGCATAACCTATGTAAATGCGGCGCTGAGTAATGCACGTGTTCGCACATAGCCTCTATTGTCCAATCAAACTGTAAGCGTTCTTCTACTTCTAAAAACAAGCTGGTTAACCTGTTTTGCCCGCCTATTTGCGCTTCGCTTTGCAGCGTAGTGTTTAAATAATGGCTTAAAATAGGTATAACGCCTTCACGTAAAGTAGCGCTTTTCTCACTGTATAAAAGCTCCATAGCTAAATGCAATGACTCTAATTTTTGTTCATAAAGTACAAGCGCCTCAGTCAAATTTAAGTGCTTCCAACGATGAGTATTTGCAAGGTTTAACCAAATAACATCCCAATGCGGAGCATCAATTTTCACTTCAAAGCCTTGCTTAGCAGGTAACACAATCAGCGTATTTTCTGTCAACGTATATTTGTTATGTTCTGTTGTAAGCTTTCCTTGGCCTGACAATGTATAAAACAGGGTGTGCTCTAAAGGCGATGAGCGCGCAACACAATATCGCCCCGATAAATTAGAACATCCTGCTAGTGTTATTTGCAGTTCTGGGGCTTGAGCAAGCGCCGCTACGTCAATAAACCGCTCTGTACACTCGGGGCCAATATCAAGTACATCTACAATGGTGTTGCGCATAATTTAAATGATAGTTTTGGATAAATACAAGAGAGCTTTAAGCATAACCTCAATGCATTATTTTAGCTATATTTAAGCCACTATAATTGCCACACATGCAATAGGACACAAATGAACTCACTTCAGCACATAATTAACCGCCGCGATTGGGAGAATCCAATTTCGGTGCAAGTTAATCAAGTAAAAGCGCACAGCCCACTTAATGGTTTTAAAACGGTTGAGCATGCCCGTAAAAACACACAATCACAAAAGCAAAGTTTAAACGGTCAGTGGGATTTTAAATTATTTGATAAACCCGAAGCGGTTGATGAGTCATTGCTAAGTGAAACACTCGCCAACGGCTGGCAACGTATTCCAGTGCCTTCTAATTGGCAATTACATGGCTTTGATAAACCTATTTATTGTAATGTTAAATACCCCTTTGTCGTAAACCCGCCATTTGTACCAAGCGATAACCCAACAGGTTGCTACCGCACTGAGTTTACTATTACGGAAGATCAATTAGCGCAGCGTAATCATATTATTTTTGAAGGCGTAAACTCGGCGTTTCACCTTTGGTGTAATGGCCAATGGGTGGGCTACTCGCAAGATAGCCGCTTACCCAGTGAATTTGATTTAAGCGATTTACTAGTTGCAGGCACTAACCGCATTGCGGTTATGGTTATTCGTTGGAGCGATGGCAGTTACTTAGAAGATCAAGACATGTGGTGGCTAAGCGGTATATTCCGTGATGTTAATTTACTTACTAAACCCCAGCACCAAATATGCGATGTATTTATAACTCCCGATTTAGACGCCTGTTATCGCGATGCAACACTACATATAAAAACGGCAATAGATGCGCCAAATAACTACCAAGTAGCCGTACAGGTTTTTGATGGTGAACAAGCACTGTGTGAGCCGCAAATCCAAAGCACTAACAATAAACGTGTTGATGAAAAAGGCGGCTGGAGCGATGTTGTATTTCAAAAAATTGATATACAAAACCCTAAAAAATGGACCGCTGAAACCCCTTATTTATACCGCTGTGTTGTAAGCCTGTTAGATGAACAAGGCAACACCGTAGAGGCTGAAGCCTACAACATTGGCTTTAGAAAAGTAGAAATGCTGAACGGGCAGCTTTGCTTAAACGGCAAACCGCTGCTTATTCGCGGTGTTAATCGCCATGAACACCACCCTGAAAACGGCCACACAGTTAGCACCGCCGACATGATTGAAGATATTAAGCTGATGAAGCAAAATAACTTTAATGCTGTACGTACTGCTCACTACCCTAACCACCCGCGTTTTTACGAGCTGTGTGACGAGCTAGGTTTATACGTAGTAGACGAAGCAAACATAGAAACCCATGGCATGTTTCCTATGGGTAGGCTTGCCAGCGATCCGCAATGGGCTGGTGCATTTATGTCGCGCTATACACAAATGGTTGAGCGCGATAAAAACCACGCCTCTATTATTATTTGGTCATTGGGTAACGAATGCGGGCACGGCGCAAATCACGATGCTATGTATGGCTGGTCAAAAAGCTTTGACCCGTCGCGCCCTGTGCAATATGAAGGTGGCGGTGCAAATACCACCGCAACCGATATTATCTGCCCCATGTATGCCCGTGTAGATACGCATGTTGCCGATGACGCCGTACCTAAATACTCTATTAAAAAGTGGTTAAGCCTACCGGGTGAAACTCGCCCGCTTATTTTATGTGAATACGCTCACGCAATGGGTAACAGCCTAGGTAGCTTTGACGATTACTGGCAAGCATTTAGAGAATACCCGCGTTTGCAAGGCGGCTTTATTTGGGATTGGGTAGACCAAGGTTTATCTAAAACTGACGAAAACGGTGAGCATTACTGGGCTTACGGTGGCGACTTTGGTGATGAACTAAATGACCGACAGTTTTGTATAAACGGCTTATTATTTCCAGATCGCACACCGCATCCAAGCTTGTTTGAAGCTAAATACAGCCAACAGCATTTACAATTTACATTGCGTGAGCAAACTAAAAATCAATACAGCATTGATGTATTTAGCGATTACGTATTTAGACACACAGATAACGAAAAACTGGTTTGGCAGTTAATAGAAAATGGGCGATGTATAGAGCAAGGCGAGCAAGTTATTAATATTGCTCCGCAAAGTACGCAAACAATCACTGTTAATACAAAAACGGTGTTTAAAGCTGGTGCGCAATATCACCTTAATTTAGATGTAGCATTGATTAACGACTCAAGCTTTGCAAGTGCCGAGCATGTATTAAACACCGAGCAATTTAAGCTTATAAATAGCCAAAGTTTAAGCGCTGATGCATTTAAGCCCACTTTTGTAGCCTCAGCACATGGTGCGCTAAATATTAGCGAAACCAACACACAGCTTAGTATTGAAGGCGATACCTTTAAACTTGTGTTTAATAGCCAAACAGGCCTTATTGAGCAATGGCTACACAATCAAATCCAAGTTATTAAAAGCCCATTAGTTGATAATTTTTACCGCGCCCCGCTTGATAACGACATAGGCGTAAGCGAGGTAGACAACTTAGATCCTAACGCATGGGAAGCGCGCTGGCTAAGAGCGGGTATTGGGCAGTGGCAGCGTACATGTCGCTCGTTTGAAGTTGTGCAATCAAAAGTAGATATACGTATTACCTGTGTATTTAGTTATGAATTTAATGGCGCAGTACAAGCAAAAACAACATGGCTTTATACGCTTAATAATACAGGTACAATTAACTTAAATGTTGATGTGCAACTAAACGATGCTTTGCCGCCCATGCCGCGTATAGGATTAAGCACAACGCTTAATAAACAAAGCGATACTCTAGTAAATTGGCTTGGTTTAGGCCCATTTGAAAACTACCCAGATCGCAAAGCAGCTGCGCGTTTAGGTTATTACGGCTTGAGCTTAAATGAGCTACATACACCGTATATATTCCCAACCGATAACGGCGTGCGTAGTGATTGCCAATTACTTAGCGTTAATAATTTAACCGTCACTGGTGCATTTTTATTTGCTGCCAGTGAGTACTCACAAAATATGTTATCGCAAGCAAAGCACACTAATGAGCTAGTAGCTGATGATTGCTTACATATCCATATTGATCATCAACATATGGGTGTTGGCGGCGATGATTCGTGGAGCCCAAGTACCCATAAAGAATATTTACTTGAGCAAACGCAGTACAACTACTCTTTAACTTTTTTGACTAAATAATATAGCCCTCAACTCAAACAAAAATAGCGGCTAAATTAGCCGCTATTTTTTAACTATAAATTCCTGGAGTTATTTATCAGCTAGCTTTTTAGCAATAACACTATCAACCGAAAAGCTACCAGCCCCTTGCACAGCAAGCGCTGCAGTTACAACTAATAAAGTAAGTGCGTATTCGTAACCGTTGTTAGCCATAAATAAACCATTGTTAATGTGTACGCTAAATATAGCAATCAACATTGTAAACGCCGTAACTAGGGCTGCTGGGCGTGTTAATAAACCAAGTGCTAATGCAATACCGCCAAAAAATTCAGCGCTGCCTGCCATTAAAGCCAACCAGTATCCAGGTTCTAAGCCAATATTTGCCATCCACTGCCCTGTGCCTTCAAGGCCGTAACCGCCAAACCAAGCAAATAATTTTTGCGCGCCGTGCGCTGCTAAAATTAAGCCAACTGGTACACGTAAAACAAGTGCTGCTGCACCTGCTTTAGAGTTTAATATTTTTTGTAGTAGTGTCATGCGTTTTATCCTGCGTAAATTTATATGATGTTAGTTTTGCTAACCGATGAACACAGTTTACTATCATCATTTAAAAACATTAATATCGATATTATTGGTTAATTATAAACACTACGTTTAAAATTGAGTTGTTGAGCGTGTTATTTTGGACATAGAGCACTTACACATGTAAAAGTGATTTTAATCGCGCAGTTTTAAACCTTATTAAACAGTAAACTGATAGCTAAATAGTGCGGCTCTGCTAGTATAAAAAAGTAGTAAAAAATTGGATCCGCTTATGAGCTATGAAAGTAATAGATTGACTTTTTTCCCACCTAAAAATAAAGAAGCGTTCTTTTTTATTTTTATTCTTTTGCTCGCATTATTTATTACTTTTGATTCTCATGCTGCCGATGTATGCAAAATAAAGCACTTAAATTCACCCACGCCGGCCTCTGTGCTGAAGGTAAATACTCCTTCTGAACTGACAGCTCAGCGCGGTGTTAATCAATACCAAATTAATTGCTCACTTGAAAACGGTGGCGTACTCAGTTTTTTGCGCCCAGGACTTGATAGCTTTACTTGGCAGCAAAAAAATACGGTAAAAGCGCCATTAAAATCAGGGCAAGTCGCCTATTTAATGGACTCAGGTACCTTTACAGCCACAATAACATTAGAGTCAAAGCTTAATTACACACCGCGATTTAAATGGCAACACGCCCATACTTATTTTGAAAAAACGCAGCAAGATTCGCTGATTATGGGATCATTTTATGGGCTATGCATAACGCTTATTTTTTATGTATTGATAATGGGGCACAGGCTTAACGAAAGTGTGTTTAAGCTCTACAGCATTTATATTTTTTGTATTGGTAGCTTTATTTTATTACAAGAAGGGCAACTGTATTTATTTGTAACACAGCATGTATCTGGCGTTATTTTTAATTTATATCTGCTCAGTATTGGTTTAACTGTGCTAAGTGCCACATGGTTTATGCTCGCTTTGCTAGAAACAAACAAACGCTGGCCTAGATTAACTAAGTTACTCAAAGCATTAGCCTGTGCTGTCATGCTAAGTGCAGTACTTAAAATGCTATTTACAAACCTGTTTTTTTGGACAATAGCAGGGTATGTGATGTCTTATTGTTCACTCTTTATTGTGGCTGTTATTTTTACATTGGCAGCTATGCAAGCTTTCAAGGGTGTACGTGAAGCAACACTCGTTTTTGTAGCGCTTAGCCTTGTGTTAGTCAGTATGATCTTTAGAGTGCTGCTTATAAACCAAAGCCCGTTTATGCAGCGTTATGGGTTTGTGTTAGCATTTGCGGTTGAATCATTTTTGTTAGCCGTTGCGGTATCAAGGCGTATTAGCCGAATGCGAATCGCACAAAAGCGCGCCGAGACCGAAGCCGACTACGACCCTCTTTGTAG
The DNA here is from genome assembly GCF_005887365.1 of Pseudoalteromonas sp. S3785. Classification (NCBI taxonomy): domain Bacteria; kingdom Pseudomonadati; phylum Pseudomonadota; class Gammaproteobacteria; order Alteromonadales; family Pseudoalteromonadaceae; genus Pseudoalteromonas; species Pseudoalteromonas sp. S3785. The sequence continues at coordinate 16,156 of NZ_PNCT01000077.1, forward strand.
TATTTTAAACCGCAGAGGCTGGGCTAAAAAATCATCTTCGCTTCTAGATTTGCACACTAAAAAAGGCGGTGTATTGTGCTTAATGTATATAGATTTAGATGACTTTAAACAAATAAATGACACCTACGGCCACGCTGTAGGTGACGATGCTTTATGCAAAGTCGCCACTTGCTTAAAAAGCAGTGTTCGCAGCAACGATGCTGTAGGGCGTTTAGGCGGTGATGAATTTGTAGTGCTAGCGCACTTTTATAAAAATGCGCAGGTAAGCCCTAAAACTCATCATTTAAAAACCACCTTGAATAGGCTCACAATAAATCACAACAACGACCCTATTACCATTAAAGCCAGCGTGGGAACCACCATATTTAGTGAACCGCCCCACTCTATTGATGAAATTTTAAAAGCGGGCGACACTGCCATGTACCATGAAAAGTTACAACGAAAAGTTAAGCCACTCACATTAGTAGATGGCTAATTTCAAGCAACATAGCTTATTAACCTGAACTTTGGTTAAGAGATTTACTAACATATTAAATTAAAAGTGATATCTATGTTTATTTTCTCTAGCCAGAGATTTACAGTGAAAACAAGGCGAAATTACGCGTCAATAGCTAGCCTATTGCAAGTAAATTCAACGTAGTTAGCGCTGGAAATAGCTGCTTGAGATAGATTTATTATCCAGAGTTCAGGTTTATTACTATTAAACCGTAACCGGCTTTGCAAATTGTTTACGGTTTACATAGTGGCTCATAATAATGGTAAACAACGTTGAGCACACTGCTGCCGCAGCGTATACCTGCCAAATCACAAATTCAAACTTAAGCGCCAGTGCAATTACAGCAAAAAATACGCATCCGCCTAACGAGCCAATAATGCCACCGTTAAGCACCTTATACGCTGAGTATTTTTTATTACTAGCATGCGCAATACTCCCCATTACCGCTAATATCACCGGGAAGGTAGATAGCAAACCACTCCACATAGCGCCTATGTTTGCTGATAAAAACGTAACTAAAACAATAAAGCAGCTGACCAATAGCATTTTTACAGGCAGCTCCCAGGCCGCGAGAAAAGGTTTAGCATCGGGCGCACACTTTAACTTACTTGAGGCCAGCGCAAGCACCCATAAAGTTCCTAGCGAAAGCAGCGATGCAAAGGCAATATTCACTGGCAATAACAAGGTAAATGCACTAAAAGTACACCACAGTATTAATGCAGCAAACAACGCTTTAACCACCCTATATTTTGCAAGCATGGCAGCATAACAAAAGCAAAATAAGCCAATACCGCTCATGCCATACAGCGACGCCACAGCTGAATTGCTCGCAAATAGCTTACCTTGCTCAAGCGCAATGAAATAACTAATAGGGCCTGATGTGATAGGTAACCCAGGAATAATACCACTTACAAAGCTGCCAAAGTGTTTTTGGGCATAGTGAATAAAAAATAAAAGTACCGGCGCAATGGTGAGTTTTAACAGCAACATAAACAACCATAAAGTATGAGAGTTGCGTGTTAGTCTACGTTTTAAAATCCGTACTGTAGAGTGAATAAATATCACTCATACGGTGTAATTATTTTCATCTATAGGTACAGAAAAGGCCACTAAAAAGTGGCCTAATTTTTAATAAATATTGCTTATGCTTTTTTAAATAAAACCTCAGGGTTTACCATGGTTTTCATTTCAAGCACATTGCCGTTTGGATCTTCGATAAAAAAGGTTTCTTGTTCAAACTCATCACCAACAAAACGACGATAAGGTTTGTCTAGGTATTCAAGCCCTGCATCTTCTATACGTTTTTTTAAACCGTTAAATTCTTCTTCTGATAAGTGAATACCAAAGTGCGGTACCGCCACAGCCCCCATATCTACATCATGGCGAACAGTGGGTAGGCGCTCTTCGCTTTGGTGTAATGTGAGCTCATTACCCCAAAAGTCTATGTCTACCCAGCGCCCTTCTTCGCTGTTCCCTGTTTTACAGCCAAGCACATCACAGTAAAACGTTTTAGCCACTTTTAGATCGCCCGCGGGTATAGCCAAGTGCAAACAGTTAGACATAAATTACCTTTAATCTTTTAAATTTGTATATTAATAACCCCTATTATACATAAAATATAATTTATGAAACATTAACAGCCAAAAATAAGCATAGTTAATACCACCAAAGCTTAAAAAATAGTCTTAATAACAATTAACGCTAGCCCCCACATTTTATTTATTAGAGATAGTTAGAAAGCGTAAAAGGATTAGTTTAAAATGTACCACTATGATTAAATTCTTACTTTTAAAGTTTATAACTTTCTTTTTAGGCTTTGTTGCCTGCTTTGCCATGCACACTACTTTTGCTCTGCCTTTAGTTATTTCGGCGGCGCTAACGGGGCTTATTGGCTCGTTTATTCCTTTTCCTAAACAATTTAAAAACCACCCTTATGCGGCTATTTACGCAGGTAGCTTTGCCGGCATGTGTTCTACGCATTTGATTACAAGCTATTGGGAAATAGCCATAATTTCAGTTATTGGCGCCAGTTTATATGTGCTTACCATAAATATGTTTACCGGATTTGGCGGTAAGCTTGGCAGTGTTGCTTTTGCAAGCGTGGCTTTATTTATGTTGGCTAAAGGAGTGGTTTTATGAATTTAGAATACCCATTTATAGCCTTATTAGGTGCATTTTTAACGTTTTTCTTAGCCAAACATAATCGTTTTGACGGCATACGAGCCTCGGCGTCGCTTTCTATTATTGCTTATTTACTATTAACTGCTTTAAACCTAAACCCCGACTTATACTCAGTCGTATTTTTTGGCGGCACATTTATAGGCATGAGTGCCCCACATAGGTTTGGTATTTATACCGTTACCAGCTCATCTATTTTATTTTCGCTTTTATTTGAATACCTAGTCCCAAAGCTTGATGGTTATGGCGGTGCGCTAGGGGTGAGTGCGTTTTTATCTATTTGTATTTGCCATATGTTTATTTTACTCGGCGCGCCAAGAAGTAAAAAGCAAAGCTCTTAAAGCTAGCTAAAACCAGTAAGTAACGTGTTTATTTTATTAATTAAAGTAAGCGCAACATAAAAAAATTCATAGCTTGTTATGTTCCTTTTTTCTACAACTCTGTTAGAATCCTCCGCGATCTTTGTTTACCCTAAATAAAGACTAATCGTATATGGATTTATGAATATGAAAAAAATAATCGCAGTAGCAGCACTTTCTTTACTTCCTTTCTCGAATGCTATGGCTGACCAAGATATTGGTTGTGGCCTAGGCTCTATGTTATTTGCTGGTCAGCAAGGTAAAGGCGTTAAAATTTTGGGCGCTACAACTAATGGTACTTCTGGTAACCAAACTTTCGGTATTACTTTTGGTACTTTAGGTTGTGACGGTACTGGTACAGTTACTTCTTCTGAAAAAATCGCATTATTCATCGATGGAAACATGGAGCAACTTGCTCGTGATATGTCTCAAGGTGAAGGCGAAACTTTAGCAACACTTGCTGAGGTTTGGGGCGTTGCAGAACAAGATAAAGCAGCATTCAACAAACTTGCTCAAGCACAGTTTTCTTCAGTATTTACTTCTGAGAACGTAACATCACAAACAGTGTTAGAAAACCTAAACGCTGTTGTAGCAAGCGACGCACAACTAGCTTCTTATACGCTTTCTTAATCAGCTAAATTAGCCGGTTTTATATGTATAAATAAAGCCGCTAGAGTATCCTCTAGCGGCTTTTTTATGATTTAGTGATTATGAAAAAAATATTATTTACCTTGCTAGCCATACTTTTTAGTATGCATTCAAATGCTAAAAGTATTGAAAAAAGTACCTTAGCCACACACCCTTATTGGCTTAAACTGGGCCACTACCGCAATACAACCTTCAAAAGCTGGAAAAGCGAGGTGGATAGCGCCGAGTTTTTTTTATCGCCTACAGGAAAAACCAGCCCAGTAGATGAGTTAAATGCCACCATTAGCGCATTTAATACCAGTAAAAGCAGTCAACAAAAATACAGCTGTCAATTTCCAGCTCGCTACACATGGCTAAAATCAAAAATTAAAAACAATTGGCCTGCTCTTGATTGCGCTGAGCTTAAAACCTGGCAGCAAGTCATTAATCCTAAAGGGGTTACGCTTGTATTCCCTACCGCATTTATGAACAGCCCTTCATCAATGTTTGGGCACACTTTACTGCGCATCGACGCTAAAGATCAAACCCGTAGTAAAGAACTGATTGCCTTTGCTGTAAACTTTGCGGCAGAACCTGATGACTCAGATAACGCCGCCATGTATGCACTTAAAGGCCTTGTTGGTAGCTATCCGGGTAAGTTTTCACTTATGCCGTATTATAAAAAAGTACGCGAATATAATGATTTAGAATCACGCGATATTTGGGAATACAAACTCAACTTAACTGAGCAACAAGTTGAGCGGGTATTACTGCATTTATGGGAGTTACAACACGCCACTTTTGATTACTTTTTTATCGACGAGAATTGCTCCTATCAGTTACTCGCGTTACTGCAATTAGCAAATGAGGAGCTTAACTTAACCTCACAATTTAATATGCAGGCTATTCCTTCAGACACTGTTGCCGTGTTGAGGGATAACAATTTATTGCAAACACCACATTATCGTCCTGCCTTTGGCACTAAGTTATTTCACTATTCAACGCAATTGAGTGACCAACAACTAACTGATGCCAGAGCCCTTATGCAAGGCAAGCCATTAAATACACGTAATTACTCACAACAAGAACTTATTGCCCTGTTAGAAATGGCGTACGAATGGTTAAATTTTGAATTTTACGACAAAGCCCTTAATCGTGAAGAAATAGCCCCAAGGCTTACCAAGCTATTAATAATGCGCAGTAAGTATGCGCTTCCTTCACCTTTGTCTAAACCAGCAAGGCCTAAGGCGTCACCAGAACAAGGCCATGGTTCTTCAAGGCTAACAGCAAAAAGAGTGCAAAATAATAACCAGCAAAACACCACCAATTTAGCTTATCGCCTTGCTTATCATGATTTACTCGACAGACCCGCAGGCTTTATACCCGGTGCTCAAATTAGCTTTTTTGACTTAGCAGCCAACCTATCAGATAGCGGTAATAGCCAGATTGAGCATTTTTACTTACTTGATGCTATGTCGCTTGCCCCCGATAATCGTGTATTTGATAGCTGGTCGTGGAACATAAAAATGGGCTTTGATAGGCAACCAAGCCCAAACAAACGCTCTGGCCGTTTTTTTACCAAAGGTGGATATGGTAAGTCTTATGGCAACCCAAACAGTGTGCATGGCTATGTTTTAGGGCAATTGGAGCTAAATTCTGGCGATATAACTAATCAACTAAGTGTTGGAATAGGTAGTGAGGCGGGCGTAATTTGGCAGGCAAACAATAACCATAAATTAGTACTTACAGGCAATGTGTTTTGGCTAAGCGATAATGCAGCAAGTAGCCATAGTGAAATCGCTCTGACATGGAATTATGCTTTTGTACAAAACTTTTCGCTTCGCGCTCAAATTAAGCATGAAAAATGGCATGCTACCAATACATCTGCAACCTTAGCTTTGCAGTTCTACTTCTAACTACAAGCAACAGCCTTACTTGAGTGAGGCTGCCCTACCGCTCTATATAAATTTTTTAATTAACTGCCCTTAGTTACAAAATTACCAATCAGCTAAAAATACACTGTTGCTTTGAAACAGAAACTTTTAGGTCTTTGCCAGTAAGCCCATTCGCTGCGGTTAAACACCTCCGAGTTACCTTAAACTAGCTAACTATGCATAATTTTTTGTAAGATGCTGTGCTGTTTGCTGTACTTTGTGATACACACTGAATTTAATTTACCTGTTATTATTGCTACGTGAGTAATTAGCCTTTTTGACCCTTTTATCCCTTTTCCGAAGTCTTTTAAAACCCATCCAAACGCTGTTATTAACGCAGGAAATTTTGTGGGTATGCGTTCTTCTAGCTTAATTAACAGTTACTGAAAACTTGGCTTTATTTGATTCTTAAGCGCTTGTTTGTATATGCTTACTTTAAATTTATTTTCTGGCTTTGGAGGAAATTAGGAAGTATTGCATTTGTAATGTGTTGAATTATTTGTCTTAGCTAAGGGGGTATTTGTATGGCAATTTAATACCCAGCAATTGTGTTTTTCAGCGCTTTATTAGCTTTTCTACTTGCCAAGTATAAGCCTATTAGTGCTACTAGTGCCTCTTCGGGTTTATCTATATTTGCTTACCGCATTTTTTATAGTTTTAACTTACAACACGAGCTTAACAATGTCATTTTTTGCTGGTACGTTTATTAATATGAGTACACCTAAGCGTTTTGGTCTGTATACAATGACCAGCATTGTAGTAATTTTTGCGATCCTATTTGAATATTTAGTCCCTAAATAAGTAACGACGGTGGAACACTAGGCACTATGCATTTTGTCTGCATGTACTTGTCATATTTTCATTTATTAAGTGCACCACGTAGTAATAGGTAATATATAATATGAATATCTTTTAAATTTAAAATTCAGTAGTTCAAAAAATAGCTCAAATAAATCTGATCCCTTGTAAAAAAACTCCCGTAAAGTTACGAGATTGTTAATTAGATCTCACACAGAAGGATCAGATCATGAACAAATTACTGAAGGTATGCCTCATTACATTTCCCTTGTTGCTAGCACAAGGTTGTAATGACGATGATGACGATAACACCCCTGTAAAAGTTGAGCCCGAATCATCTTCAACCATTGTTGATGTAGCAAGAGACGCGGGTAACTTTACTACTTTAGTTGCAGCATTAGAGGCAACAGGTTTAGATGATACTCTTGCCGACACTAGCCAAGAATTTACTGTTTTCGCTCCTACCGATGATGCCTTTGCGCTTCTTGGCGAAGACACAATAAACGGATTGCTAGCAGATACAGATACACTTAGTTCAATACTTACTTATCACGTAGTGTCAGGTAGCGTTAACGCTGAAGCAGCAATTGGTCTTGCTGGTACAACGGTTGACACTGTAAACGGCGGCAAAGTCGCTTTATCGTTAAATGGCGATAGCTTGTTAATAAACACAAGCACAGTAACCATGACTGACATTGCAACTGACAACGGCATCATTCATGTAATTGATGCAGTACTTATGCCTATCGCCACAGCTGAAGCAGCACCAACTACCAATATCGTCGAAACAGCACAACAGGCAGGTGGATTCACCACGTTACTTGCTGCATTAGACGCTGCGGGTTTAACAGCAGCATTAAGCGACGAATCAGCACAGTTCACTGTTTTTGCACCCACCGACGCGGCCTTTGAAGCCGTTGGTAGCAAAATGATCAATACGCTTTTAGCAAACCCAGATGTACTTGGCGACATTTTAAAGCAACATGTTTTGACTGGCGCGGTTGATTCGGTAACTGCTATGTCATTAAATGGTCAATCTGCAGAAACGCTGCTAGGCAACTCTCTTCCAATTACAATTAATGCCGAAACAGACATGTTAATGTTTGGTGGTGCCAATATTGTGGTTAAAGACATTGCTACAACTAATGGGGTAATTCATGTAATCGATTCAGTTATTGTGGCTGATGTAACACTACCAGAAAGCTTTGGTACAATTGCTGATGTTGCCAGCGATAATGGTAACTTTACAACACTGATTGCCGCACTAGGTGCAACAGGGCTAGACACGTTAATTGCTGACCCTACCAATACATTTACAGTATTTGCTCCTACCGATGACGCTTTTTCAGCGCTTGGGCAAGACACTATTGATGCACTACTTGCAGACACTGATACACTTCGCGATATTTTACTCTACCATGTAGTTGCTGATGCAAGCGTTTTATCTGACGCAGCAGTCACTATTGCAAATAGCGAAAATAATAAAGTGGAAATGGCAAATGGCGATATGGCCGCCCTATCGTACGTAGACAGCGTACTGTTTATCAACGACTCTGCCGTCACTGCGGCAAATGTAACAGCCGATAATGGTGTAATTCATGTACTCAATAAGGTCATTATGCCACCAGCCGAAGTAGGCACACCTACCAAAACTATTGCTACTGTTGCAACAGAAACAGACGCACTTTCAACATTAGTAACAGCCTTACAAGCTGCTGACTTAGTTGATACGTTTAATGATACAACAAAATCGTTCACCGTATTTGCTCCAACAAATGCCGCATTTAATAAAATCCCAACTGATACCTTAAACGCGCTACTCGCTGATACAGATGCATTAACCGGCGTATTAACGCAGCACGTTTTAGGTGCTCAAGTAGGTAGTACAGATGCGTTTGCAACAAACGGTAAAATGGTCACTACGCTTGCTGAAAACATGATAAGTGTAAACATTGTCGACTTTACTAGTACCACCAATGCTGCAACAGACAGTGTTGCATACGATGCAAACAATGCACGCTTAGTAACAGGCATGGCTGATAGCACTGCGGGTAAAACGCTTTACGTTTTTGACAACGATTTAGGTGAGTCAATGAGCGCATGTGAAGATACATGTGCTACAACGTGGCCACCAGTGCTGGGCACAGCGGACTCTATTGAAAACATACCGGGTTTATCACTTATTGCTCGTGCAGACAGCACTATGCAGGTTGCGTATCTAGGTCGTCCATTATACACCTACTCAGGCGATACCGCTCTTGGCGATGAAAATGGCCAAGGTGTAGGCAATGTTTGGTGGCAAGTAAGCTTACCTGCAACTTCATTGCAAGTTGCTGGTAGTAACGTAACAACTACCGACATATACACTAGCAATGGCGTGGTTCATTTGATTGATACAGTCATTACTACTGCACAATAGTTTCTTTCCTTAGACAACAAAGTTAAGAGTGGATAACCACTCTTAACTTTTACATTTCACGCAATTATCATTGTTTTTCTGCGAACTAGTTGGGTAGCCAAATAAAATACTTAGCTTAGCTTTAAACCCTTTTGCTGTATAAGTTTGTTTAATTAAATGCCACCATTGATGAAATGTAATTGTGACTGGATTATTGCTATTTAACTGCCCCACAATGCCATACTTACATGGCTTATTAGAGTCTTCTTCAACAAATGTACCAAACAACTTATCCCAGATTATAAGTACGCCTGCAAAATTTTTATCCAAGTATTTTCGGTTTATAGCGTGATGAACACGATGATGCGATGGCGTATTAAATACGCTTTCAAACCAGCCTAACTTGCCTACGATTTGCGTATGCACAAAAAATTGATACGCCAAATTAAGGGCCACTACGCTAAATACGGTCAAAGGGTCAAAGCCAAGCAGTATCATAGGCAGCCAAAATACCCACATGCCGGCTACTGGATACATTATGCTTTGCCTAAACGCAGTGGTAAAATTCATTTTAGTGGAGCTGTGGTGCACCACATGGGCCGCCCACAACCAATGTATATGGTGCGATGCACGATGAAACCAATAGTACAAAAAATCTTGCAGCAAAAATGCAAAAGCAACACTTAATACACTCAGCTTTATATCAAATAAGCGGTATTCGTAAAGCATATAAAAAAATGGCATAAGTAACAGCAATGCTATTGCATCCGCGCCTTGGTGCAGCAAGGCTAAAACAGTGTTTGCTAGGCTATCTTTTATATTGTAATAGCGCTTAAATTTTACAAATTCAAAGCACACAAATACTAAAAACACAGGGCTTAGGGCAAGTAAAATAATTTCTGAGTTCATACTTTGCCCGCCATAAAGTAATGCTGCAGTTTAATTAATGCCTGGGTTATATCTTTACTAATTAGGTGTTTTAGCAAAGCATTTGGCAGCCACCACGGCGCTTTACAGCGTATACAATAAGTAAGCTCGGTAGTGCTGCTTTTAGCGCCTGCATTAGCAACTAAATAAATATCACCTTGATGGTGTGCCACAGGCTTATCACCGATTATTTGATAGCAAATATGGCTGGGGTTAGCCATTATTATACGCTCATTAAACGTGGCATTTGCCATTTTTACTTGCCTAATGGCGCCTTTACCGCCTTTTAGCTCACCACTATTTTGTGTTTGTATTAGCTCAAACTTGGCATTAAAAAAACGATCTAACTGCTGATGATCCAACAAGGTGGTTATTATTTGCAAAGGTTCTGCATTAAGCGTTTGTTTTATTGATATAAAGATCATTGGTTACAGCGAAGATAATTACTCATGTAACTAGCATATAAAAATTGAACATGGCAAGCTTGCTCATACACGACCATTTTTTAGCTTTAGACGACAAATGCATACACTGGCTGATCATTATTTTTCGAGCATTTTAGATTACTTGCAAACTCAAGGTATTGATTCTAATACAGCTCTTAACGCCATCGGGTTTACTGAATTTAGTCGCAAGCGTAGTCAGCAACTAGCACCGCGTATTAGCTTACAAAGTTACAATGCGTTGCTTGAGTATGGCCAAAAAGCGCTAAACGATCCGCTGTTTGGTTTTACTTTAGGTATGCACATTCGCCCCGCTGATTACGGTATATTGGGCTATTTAATTGAATCGAGCGATACGCTAAGTAGCGCTATAAAGGCACTATTAAATTACGACAGCTTAGTGGCAGATATTGGTAAAGCGCAGTTTTTGCAAACTGCAAACACCGCCACGGTTCGCTGGCATGCTCATCCTCATTGTAATGAACAAGTTGTACTACGAAACATGACCGCGTGGGTAAGCGTTATTCGCCAGCTAATAGACGCATCACTTTGCCCAAGCAGTATCAGCTTTATACATAATTGGCCTAAAAAGCACACACATCAGTTAGAGACGTGGTTTAAGTGCCCTGTTACAAGCGGTACAGCACATAATCAAATCAACTTTCCCAGTCGTTATTTAGACCTTGCCTTTAAAACCGACAACGCCATTGTAAATGCTACATTTAAGCAGCTTTCACAGCAGCAGTTATCACACTTTAAAAGCCATCAAAGCCTTGTAGAAAAAGTTAAACAGTTACTTTCTACTAAAACAACGCTACAAAATTGCCAGCTTATGAGTGTTGCAAGCGCATTAAACGTAACACCACGCACGCTACAACGCCATTTAAAAAAACAACATGTAACCTTTGCGCAATTACTAGAACAAGAAAGAAAAAACCGCTCCCACACGTTAATTGGCACGCTCCCACTTAGCGAACTCGCTAACCTGTTAGGCTTTAAAGATCAAAGCTCGTTTAATCGCGCCTTTTTACGATGGCACCATTGCACACCCACACAGTTTATAAAAAGTAAATAATCGGCATAGCCACTCACATTAAATAAACATTAATGGTATACCTTTTAATCAACACTCTTTAAACTAGGGCACATAATAATAAAAATGTGGGTTATATTTGTGCGTGTTGTTATGAGTATTTGTATGTTTATGCTTTATAGCGTTATGTGCAACGCACAGACCATTACCTTTATCGCAGAAGACCTGCCGCCTTATCATTTTATAAATGAAAATAACCAACCTGACGGCGCATTAATCGATTTAGCCAAAGCCACCATTAAACACACAAAGCTATCCGCCAAGTTTGAAATAATCCCGATGGCGCGTATTTTTACAATGCTTAAAAACAACCCAAATGCAATTGCGTTGTCTCTTTTAAAAACCCCCATTAGGGCAAGCCAGTACACCTGGTTAGGTGAATCATACTTCGCTGATGCGTATTTGGTTAGTTTAAAAAACCGTACCGACGAAGTTACCCATCTCAACCACGCAAAATTTTACCAAGTAGCTACCATACGTGGCTATTCTAGTGCAAACTATTTAAAAAATGCCGGTTTTGTAGAAGGTGAAAACCTAGTTCTTGTAAGCTACTATCAACAACTATGGCAAATGCTTTATAAAAAACGCATCGATTTTGTATTAACCAACACACTTACATTAAATAACGAGCTAAAGCATTCAGGCCTTAATCCGAGTTTAATAACTAAACGCATCCATTTAACCGACTACCCTTCAAAATTATATTTTAGTGCCAGCAAAGCGCTAGATAAACACACTGCACGCGCTATTAGCCATGCACTTAACACGCTAAAAGAAAACGGTGAATATCAGGCTATTTTAACCAAGTGGCAACTACCGCTTCCAGCAGCTGCCAACAAATTGTAACAAACAGGGTCTACAATTTTAGCAACGCAAACACTGCTATTTGGCTATGCGATTAATTAAAACACCTCAAGGCATAAAACTCAGTTACCAAGACGAAGGCGCTAAAAAAGCCCCCACAATCATACTTATTATGGGTTTAGGCGCACAAATGACCGTGTGGCCTGACTCGCTTTACTACACCTTAGTAAAAAAAGGGTTTAGGGTTATACGCTTTGATAACCGCGATACTGGCCTTTCTACCCATTTAGAGCATCACTCTAGCCCGAGTTTATTTAAATCGTGGTTAAGTAAACGCCTGCCCATACGCACGCAAACGCCCTATTTACTTGATGATATGGCAAACGATGTATTAGCGCTTATGGCGGCGCTTAAAATTGAAAAAGCGCATTTTGTAGGTGCTTCTATGGGCGGTATGATTGCTCAACTCATTGCAGCTCAGCATAAAAAAAAGGTGCTAAGTTTAACCACGATTATGTCAAGCTCAAGCTTACCCCGCCTTAGCGCTAATAGCATTGGCGTATTTATAAAGCTTGCCAAATTAAAGCCCAAAACATCCAGCCTTGATGAGGCAATAAACTACAACATAAAACTTAATCAACTTATTGGCAGCCCCGCCTACCCTCAATCAGAAGACGCACTCCGTCAACATGCAACACAAATTGTAGAACGCGCGCATAATCCAAATGGCTACAAACGCCAACTGATTGCTATGGCTGCGAGTAAAGATAGACAACATTTAATTCGTAAAATTAAAACACCCACTTTAGTAATTCATGGCAGCGATGATGTAGTAATACCCGTAAGTGCAGGCAAAAAAACGGCAAGCCTTATAAAAAAAGCCAAGTTAAGAGTAGTTCCGGGGATGGGTCATAACTTTGCGCCAGAACTCATGCCGCTTATGACAAAGTGGATAGTTAAGCATGTAAAAAAAGCGCAGCGCAAACACCTAAATAAAAAACATAAAAAACAAAATCAACAAAAAACCACATTGGTATAACCAAAAGAGCACTATAAAAATTACATAAATACAAAATTGGTAATGTTGATATTTTAAATTGGTATGTTAGATTAAAGTTAAGCGACGTTAATATCGTTCATTTTAAAATCATCACACAGAGACAACAATGAAAAATCTAACATCTACTTTTAAACTCACAGCACTGGCTGCTGTTACCCCTTTGTTATTTATGGGCTGTGCCAGTACTACTACACCTGTTGATAGTAATGTCGCAGTACCTGCGTCAAAATTTGATTTATCACAATGGAAAATTAACGTTCCTGTCGATCTTAATAACGATGGAAAAATAGATACAATCGACGTTGAAGAGATTCAAACCTATGCACACCCTGATTTTTTCTACCTTGATGATCAGGGCTATATGGTATTTACCTCGCCAAATAAAGCGCTTACCAGCGCCAACTCAACCAATACCCGCAGTGAGTTAAGACAAATGATCCGCGGCACAAATACCAAAATAAAAACTAAAAATTCAAAAAATAACTTTGCCTTAGCTGTACACCCGCTATCGGAGCGTTTTGGCTCGGTAGGCGGAAAAATGGAAGCCACCCTAAAGGTGGATCATGTTGCACGGCGCGCTAACGATCCTAATAAAAAAGCTGCGTATTCTGTAGTTGTGGGGCAAATTCACGCAGGTAAAGATCAAGCCTTAATCGACACAAAACTAGGTTTTGGCTGGGGTAACGAACCGCTTAAAATTTATTATAAAAAATGGCCAGGGCATAAAACCGGATCTGTTTTTTGGAACTACGAGCGTAACCTACCAAAAAAAGATCCTAACCGTACCGACATTACATACCCTGTTTGGGGCAACACGTGGGAAAACCCAAACGATCCCGGTGCGGCAGGCATAGCGCTTGGCGAAGACTTTAGCTACACAGTAAACGTACATAAAAACGTGATGTATTTGACCTTTAGCGCACAAGGCAAAAAAGACGTTAACTACGCAATTAACTTGGGCAATAACGTAGATGCCTATGGCAAAGTAGATGAAAAAGATCACCCCAATGGCTATGCTGCCGATTGGCATTACTTTAAAGCGGGTGCTTATAACCAATGTAGCACCAAAAGTGCTAAAGGTATTTGGTACCCAGGTTGTTTAGGCACTGGCGATTGGGCCACCGACAAACAAAATGGTGATTATGCCCAAGTGAGCTTTAAAAAATTAGTATTAAGCCCGTCAACTAAGCCGTAAGGGTTGTTGTCGTTAAGTAGTTTTTAAGTGATGTAAACAGTGGCGATGGTAAATTATTAATATCGCACCAACGCCACTGCATACATTTATTTGGCTCGTTTAGCACAGGCTCGCCGCCTTCGTAATCGGCTTTTACGTATAAAGTAATGTAGTGTTTATTGTCAGCACTAAAAATATCGTTAGTAAAATCAAGCTTAGTAATTTTACTTACATTTAGCCCTGTTTCTTCAAATACCTCGCGTATTGCGCATTGCTCAACACTTTCGCCAAACTCTAAATGCCCGCCAGGCGTTGCCCATGTATTTGCACCATGTGCACCTATTCGCTCACCTAATAAAATAGTGTTTTGGCGCATAATAATAACCGCCACGCCTACTCGTACTGTGTTACTCATAAATTATTTTCACTTGTTTTAATTGCTCGCCATGCTGCGCTACACGCTTTGTATTGTCAATTTTGTATTTTTAACACCAAATTGTTGATTAACTTTTAGCCGACCATAGTCGAATACCTATCGGTTAAAAAAAAGCCTACCTTTTGTAAGGTCTCTCACACACATTTAGTATTAGGAGCCCATGATGTTAGGCCCATATAAACAACAATACGAAAGCTTTAAACAAAACCCAGCACAATTTTGGCTTGAACAAGCAGAGCGCCTACCTTGGTATAAAAAGCCTGAACACGCCTACACACAAGACACTGACGGCCTTTACCATTGGTTTGATGATGGCCAACTAAACACCAGTTTTTTAGCGCTCGACCAACACGTTATTGCCGGGTTTGGCGAGCAAACCGCGCTTATTTACGACTCCCCCGTTACCAACACGCAGCAAAAGTATAGCTACTACCAGCTACAGCAAGAGGTAGCTAAATTTGCCGGTGTAATGCAATCGTTAGGCGTTAGTAAAGGCGACCGTGTTGTTATTTATATGCCCATGGTCCCCCAAGCTGTAATTGGCATGCTGGCCTGCGCCCGATTAGGTGCTATACATTCTGTGGTATTTGGCGGCTTTGCAGCACATGAACTTGCCATACGCATTGACGATGCAAAGCCTAAACTCATACTAAGCGCTTCGTGCGGTGTAGAGGTAGATAGCGTAATAGAATATAAACCGCTGATTGATCACGCCATAGATCTTGCCAATCATAAAATAGATCACTGCGTTATTTACCAACGCGAACAAGTAGCTGCCACGCTTATCCCCTCAAGGGATATTAACTGGGATGAGGCAATGCAAACAGCCACTGCAGTGGAGCCAGTGCCTGTAAGTGGCAGTGATCCACTTTATATTTTATATACATCAGGCACCACAGGTACGCCTAAAGGCGTAGTGCGTGAAAACGGCGGCCATGGCGTTGCTATGCACTACAGCATGGAAACCGTTTACGGTATGCAGCCCGACGACGTGTTTTGGGCTGCCTCAGACATAGGCTGGGTAGTTGGGCATTCATACATAGTGTATGCCCCGCTAATTTATCGCTGTACAACAATATTATACGAAGGCAAACCAGTTCGCACACCTGATGCCAGTGCATTTTGGCGTGTAGTAGAGCAGTACCAAGTAAATGCATTATTTACAGCGCCCACCGCCTTTAGAGCCATTAAAAAAGAAGACCCAAATGCAGAGGGCTTTAAACAATACAACACCCGTAGTTTAAAGCGCATATTTTTAGCAGGCGAGCGGCTCGACCCGCCAACGTATAGCTGGCTTAAAGAAAAAACAAAGCTGCCCATACTCGATCACTGGTGGCAAACCGAAACCGGCTGGGCAATTGCCTGTAACCCCGTAGGCATAGAAGAATTAGTAACAAAACCAGGTAGCTCAACCGTGCCAACCCCTGGGTTTGATGTGCAAATATTGAATATGCAAGGCAAGCAATGCGCACCAAACGAGCAAGGCGTGGTGGCTATAAAATTGCCGCTGCCACCGGGTTGCTTGCCCACCATTTGGCAAAACACAGCGCGCTTTAAAGCCGGTTATTTATCTCAATACCCAGGCTACTATCTTTCCGGCGATGGTGGTTACATAGATGACGATGGCTACTTATTTATAATGGGACGTACAGACGATGTTATAAATGTTGCAGGCCACAGGCTTTCAACCGGCGAAATGGAAGAAATAGTCGCATCCCACCCCGCCGTTGCTGAGTGTGCCGTGTTTGGGATTACCGATACACTAAAGGGCCAATTGCCGATGGCCATGATCGTACTTAAAAACGACTTTACCGGTTCCCCTACCGATGTAGAGCAAGCGCTTGTGCAAACAGTACGCAATCAAATAGGCGCTATAGCCTGCCTTAAAACAATAGTAAGCGTAGAGCGATTACCAAAAACTCGTTCAGGTAAAATACTACGTAAAAATTTGCGCCAACTAGTCGATGGCGACGAGCTACAAATACCATCAACCATAGACGATGCCGGTATTTTTGACGAAATAAATCAACAACTCACCCAGCGCTAAATCCAACCTAATAAAGCCATTTTATATTTATATAAAGTGGCTTTTACTGAAATTTATTCCTTACTTGTACTTTCTTACTTAATACTAAGAACATTAAACAGGAATGTGCATGCCTCGCTTATTACAAACACTACTTGCCACCAGCCTACTATTTATGGGTTTTATGGCACAAAGTTACCAAATTGAAGATTTAGGCGATGGCCTACACCGCTTTATTGACGACAGACACCGCTCGGTATTTTTAATCACCCCACAAGGTGCAATAGTTACCGATCCACTTAATAAAAAAGCCGCCACATGGCTCAATGAGCAAATTAAAACGCGTTTTAACATCCCCATTAAATACGTTGTGTATAGCCATAATCACAGCGACCATATTTACGGCGCTGAGGTATTTAAGAGCCCACACACTACCTTTGTAGCGCACAAACTTACCGCCCAAGATATTAAAAACACAAAAATAAAAACGGTTATGCCTAACCTTACTTTTGATGACGAATTAATACTTAGCCTTGGCGGTTCAATCTTAAAACTTAACTACCACGGGCCAAATGATGGAAGAGGCTCTGTAAGCATGCTGTTCGAAAAGCAAAAAACCTTATTTGTTGTTGATTGGATAGTCATTGGCAGAATGCCTTGGCAAAAACTATGGAGCTACGATATTCAAGGTATGATTAACTCAACCCAAGCGGTACTCCAATATGACTTTGATACTTTTGTGGGCGGGCACGCTGATGTTGGAAGTAAAGCGGATGTAGCACGTTATTTAAGCTATATAGAGCAGCTTTATAGCCAAGTTACCGCAGGTGCACTTGCAGGGCAAAGCCTAGAGCAAATAAAACAAAACGTTAAACTCGATGAATTTTCAGATTTAAAGCAATACAAAGCGTGGCTGCCACTTAATATTGAAGGGGTATACGAGCGCTTGATGGAAGAATCTGGCATGGGTTGGCGCAGCGATTTATAGGCTTTGAAACCGGTCTTTTTTCAAATTAAACATTAAATACAAAGGCATTAGGGCGCTACTGCCTTTGTAATCCCCCCTTTTTACACTTCCCTTACGTTTATTGACAGCACTATACAAAAAAAGGTTTATCTTAAAGCTGACAAAAAGCCGAAAGAGGATAAATACCTATGAACTTATCTTTAAAAATTATTGGTATAGCAACTATGGCAATAACCATGAGTGGGTGTACTGTCTATCAAAAAGCACCAGTGGTGCATAAACCTTATAAAAAAACGGTTAAAGTGGTCGCTCCTTTACCGGTTGCTGAGCACAACTCGCCTAACATCATAATAGTTAAAACAAAACCGGCAAAAAAAGCCTGCACTAAGCACAAAGATCATTGGCACTGTAAACGCTAACTAACCACTGTGCGGTAGCAAGGTTGTTTATAATGTTAAATAACCCCACATTAGGGCATGTGACCTTTAGTAATGGGATTTGCAGTAGCATTATTTTTTTTTAGGCAAGGCAGCCTAAGTAGTATGGTTATTCCCCATAAATAAGCTATAACGCAACATAAATGCCAAACAGCCGCTGCCCAAAGGATTCTGCCTAGGGGCAATTTGCTCTTTGTTACTCGGTTTTTACTTATTCTTTCATGGATGTAAGTCATTAGGGTAACGCAGGAGCAGTTACCGAGCCCACTAGGTTACAAACCTCGCGCCGCGTTTAAATGGCCCCTAGATTGAACAAATTTTAATCCTGAAAGGTCAACAGGCCCTAGA
>NZ_PNCT01000078.1:0-19543 GCF_005887365.1 Pseudoalteromonas sp. S3785
AAAGCTATTAATTTTATTTTTGATAGCTGATAGCTGATAGCTGATAGCTGATAGCTGATAGCTGATAGCTGATAGCTGATAGCTGATAGCTGATAGCTTAATTTATGAGATTTCGATGGAAAATAATCTAAACAATACAATAACAGTAAATGAGCCTAGAGCTGCCTGCAAAGTTGCAGATGACGAAATAGATTTACGTGAGCTATTTACCGTAATTTGGCTAGGGAAATGGGTCATTGTCACAATAGCAACCTTATTTGCTGTCGTATCGGTTGTATATGTAATTAATCAGCCCGATATTTACACATCTGAGGCGCTCTTAGCTCCTGCAGAGCAAGATAAAAGTGGTGGTCTAGGTGCATTGGGTGGGCAGCTAGGAGGATTGGCTAGTTTAGCAGGAGTTAATTTAGGGGGAAGCTCTAATAATAAATCTCAGTTAGCAATAGAAATATTAAAATCAAGGCAATTTTCCAAAAGCTTTATCCAAGAACACGACATACTGCCTGATCTAATGGCGGTTAAAGCTTGGGATAGTGAAACTAATACCGTTGTTTATGATGAAGAACTTTATGTTCAAGCGCAGAACAAATGGGTTCGAGAGGTTGACGCTCCATATAAACCAAAGCCTTCGATGCAAGAAGCATATAAAGAGTTTAGTGAAATCATTACTGTTAAACAGGATGACGAAAGTGGAATGGTGACGATTGGTGTTGAACATATATCCCCTTACATAGCACAGCAGTGGGTCAATTGGCTTATTGAAGATATAAATCAGACTATGAAGCAGCGAGACGTATTAGAAGCAAATGAGAGTACAAATTTTTTAACTAATCAGCTACAGCAAACTAAAGTGGCCGACATACGTGCTGTTTTATACAACTTAGTAGAAGAGCAAACAAAAACTATTATGTTTGCTAATGTGCGTGATGAATACGTATTTAAAACAGTTGATCCAGCAATAGTACCTGAAGAAAAATCTGGACCTAAACGCGCACTAATATGCATCATAAGTGTTTTATTTGGTGCTTTTTTGGGGGCGTTTTTTGTTCTAATAAAGCGTTCTTTAAAAAAGGATTAAACAATTTTTGACTAAATCATTATTTAGTCAAAAGTTTTAAATTAAACTCTAAGCTTAAGGGTATAGCGTGAAAATTATTGTAACTGGCGGTGCAGGCTTTATAGGCTCTGCAGTAATTCGTCACATTATAGAAAACACTAATGATTCAGTCATTAATCTCGATAAGTTAACTTATGCTGGTAATTTAGAATCATTAAATTCGGTTGCTAATGATGATCGCTACGTATTTGAACAAGTTGATATATGTAATCGTGTAGAGCTTGAGCGTGTTTTTGAAACACATAAACCAGATGCAGTAATGCATTTGGCTGCTGAAAGTCACGTTGACCGCTCAATTACAGGACCTGCTGAGTTTATACAAACCAATATTCTTGGTACTTATAGTTTGCTTGAGGTTGCGCGCGGGTATTGGAATACACTTGAACGCTCAGCAAAAGATGCCTTTAGATTCCATCATATTTCCACTGATGAAGTTTACGGCGACCTCCCACATCCAGATGAACAAGAAGGCGAACTGCCTTTATTTACTGAAGAAACATCTTACGCGCCTAGTAGCCCTTATTCTGCAAGTAAAGCATCGAGCGATCATTTAGTACGAGCTTGGTTACGAACGTATGGATTGCCTACTATTGTCACTAACTGCTCGAATAATTATGGGCCTTACCACTTTCCCGAGAAGCTAATTCCTCTAGTGATACTTAATGCCTTAGAAGGAAAAGACTTGCCTATTTATGGTAAAGGCGACCAAATACGTGATTGGTTATACGTAGAAGACCATGCGCGTGCCTTGTATAAGGTAGTCACCGAAGGTGTGGTTGGTGAAACCTACAACATAGGTGGCCATAATGAAAAACAGAATATCGAAGTAGTACAAACTATTTGCAGTATATTAGATACATTAGTCCCTAAAGTAACTAAATATGCTGATCAAATTACTTATGTAACTGATCGCCCAGGACATGATAGGCGCTATGCGATTGACTCATCAAAAATGAGTAAAGAGCTTAATTGGGAGCCTGTAGAGACTTTTGAAACAGGGCTACGTAAAACAATCGAGTGGTACTTATCAAATCAACAATGGTGCAAAAACGTTCAGGATGGCTCTTATCAGCGTGAACGGCTTGGCAAATTATAATAGGAGCAATTTAATGAAAGGAATAATTTTAGCCGGTGGGTCAGGTACGCGTTTATACCCAATTACTATGGGTGTATCAAAGCAACTGTTACCAATTTACGATAAGCCAATGATTTATTATCCGTTATCAGTCTTAATGTTAGCGGGGATACGTGAAATATTAATCATTACGACCCCAGAGGATAGTGATTCGTTCAAGCGTTTACTCGGTGATGGTTCTCAATTTGGTATTGAGCTTATTTATGAAATTCAACCTAGCCCCGATGGATTAGCACAAGCATTTATTTTAGGTGAAAACTTTATTGGCACCGATGATGTGTGCTTAGTTCTGGGTGATAATATTTTTTATGGCCAAGGGTTTAGTCCTAAGCTAAAGCACGCCGTTGAGAATGCTAAAGCGGGCCAAGGCGCAACTGTGTTTGGTTATCAGGTAAAAGACCCCGAGCGCTTTGGGGTTGTAGAGTTTGATGAAAATTTAAAAGCAGTTTCCATAGAAGAGAAGCCAGCTAAACCAAAATCCGATTTAGCGGTAACAGGACTATATTTTTATGATAACTCTGTCGTTAAATTAGCCAAACAAGTCGAACCTTCACACAGAGGCGAGCTAGAAATTACTTGTCTTAATGAGATGTATTTAAAGAAAAATAAACTTAATGTTGAAATATTAGGTCGTGGCTTTGCATGGTTAGATACAGGGACTCATGAAAGTTTATTAGAAGCTGCGCAATTCGTCGAAACAATAGAAAAACGACAAGGTTATAAAATAGCTTGTTTAGAAGAGATTGGTTTTAATAATGGTTGGTTAACAAAAAAAGAAATTTTACAACTTGCTAAGCCGTTAGAGAAAAATAGTTATGGGCAATATCTAAAAAGTATTGCTAGCTGAAATTATAAAGTGAGTTATTTATGAAAAAAATAGCAGTTGTAACTGGTGCTACAAAAGGTATCGGTTTAGCTATATCCCAGAAACTAAGCCAAGATGGTTTTTTTATTGTTGGTATATCAAGGGGTGATAATCAGGAAGCTAATAATTCTTGGGTAAATTCTCTATCAAATGATTGTCGCTTATTTAAGTGCGATGTCACAAAACCACTAGCTGTTGAAGAAACGATCGCTAAAATTAGTGAGCTTGAAGGTTCACTTTATTTACTTGTAAATAATGCAGGTATAACTAATGATGGTTTTTTCCATAAATTGTCATTAGAAAGCTGGAAAAGTGTAATTGATACTAATCTTAATTCTTTATTTAATATCACTCAGCCAATTTATAAAATAATGAAAGAAAACGGCGGTGGTAAAATAATCAATATTTCATCCGTTAATGGGCAAAAGGGTCAGGCAGGCCAAGTCAACTACTCTTCCTCTAAGGCCGGCGTCCATGGTTTTACTATGGCGTTAGCTCAAGAGGGTGCGAGAAGCAATATTTTAGTAAATACGATATCCCCAGGTTATACAAACACCGAAATGATGAAAAGTATTAAGTCTGATATATTACAAAGTATCAAAAATAATATCCCACTAGGTAGGCTAGCAGAACCTAAAGAGATTGCTCAGGTAACCTCATTTCTCGCAAGTGATTGTTGCTCATACATTACAGGTGCAAATATCCCTGTAAATGGTGGTTTGTTCATAGGGTAATAAAAATGGCATATTTAACAGATATTGAATTACAAAGAATTGGTTTTAAAGCGCTTGGTGAAAATGTCAAAATTAGTGACAAAGCGGCTATATATAATCCCGAGCAAATTGAAATAGGTAACAACAGCAGAATTGATGACTTTTGTGTTGTTTCAGGGAATATAAAAATAGGTCAGTATGTTCATATAGCCCCTTTCTGCCTCGTCGCTGGTGGTGAAAAAGGTATACAAATGGATGACTTCTCAGGGTTAGCTTATCATGTGCAAGTATTTAGCCAGTCAGATGATTATAGCGGCAGAACGTTAACAAATCCAACAATACCAACTAAGTATAAAAAAGAGACAAAAAAAGGTGTACATTTAGCTAAGCATGTAATCGTTGGCGCTGGAACAATTGTTTTTCCAGGGGTCAAGCTTGCTGAAGGTTGCTCCGTTGGGGCCATGTCTTTAGTTAATAAAACAACTGAACCGTGGGGGATTTACGTTGGGAATCCAGCGAAGCGAGTCAAAGATAGAAAGAAAAATTTACTTGAGCTTGAAGTAGAATTCCTAAGAGATAAAAATGATAGCATTTAATATCCCTCCTAAAATAGGCACGGAACTAGCCTATATAGAACAAGCGATCGCATCAGATAAGTTGTGTGGTGACGGGTACTTTTCAAAAAAATGTGAAGCATGGATAGAAAGTAACTGTAATACCACAAAAGCACTGCTAACACCTTCGTGTACAGCTGCCCTTGAGCTTGCAGCTATCCTGATAGATATAAAATCGGGTGACGAAGTCATCATGCCTTCATATACTTTTGTATCGACTGCTAATGCATTTGCATTGCGAGGCGCTAAAATAGTTTTCATTGATGTACGGCCAGATACCATGAATATGGATGAGTCACTAATTGAAGCCGCTATAACCCCAAATACACGCGCTATAGTACCGGTTCATTATGCTGGAGTAGCGTGTGAAATGGACACAATATTAACAATCGCAAAAAAATATAAACTGTGGGTAATAGAAGATGCAGCCCAAGGCGTAATGTCTACATATAAAAGTAAGGCATTAGGTGCTATTGGGCACATAGGGTGTTTTAGTTTTCATGAAACTAAAAACTATTCGTCAGGCGGTGAAGGTGGCGCAATTTTAATTAATGACCCTAAGTTAGTCGAAAGAGCTGAAATTATTCGCGAAAAAGGAACAAACCGTAGCCAATTTTTACACGGGTTAGTAGATAAATATACTTGGCAAGATATTGGATCGAGTTTTTTACCAAGTGAATTGCAAGCTGCCTATCTGTACGCACAGCTTGAAGCTGCGAACACTATAAATGATTTTCGTTTATCAATTTGGGAGCGTTATTACAGTAAGCTTAGTCAAAAGTTAAAACCGCTTCAATTACCTCATGTTCCTGAGTCGGTAGAACATAATGCACACATGTTTTATATTAAGTTAAGCTCTGAGCAAGAGCGAAGTGACTTCATTAGCTATATGAAAAGGTATGAAATTATAACACCATTTCATTATATACCTTTACATACAAGTCCTGCAGGAAGACAGCTTGGTGTGTTCCCAGGCAATGATATTCACACCACCCAAGACAGTTCAAAGCTAGTCCGTTTACCTATTTATTATGGTATGCCTGTAAAAGCTCAGGAACACGTTATTGAGTGCGTGTTGGAGTTTTTTAGTTGAACCCTAAAAAAATTTTACAGTTCTCTATAGGTCCTATAGGCGCTGCTTTTCTGAGTCTTATAACATTACCATTTGTAGCGTGGTTTTTTTCAGTAGAAGATGTTGGCCGCTTAACTATGTTACAAGTTGTGTTAAGTCTTTCTGTATCATTGTTTAGCTTAGCTATGCATCAAGCTTATGTGCGCGAATACCACGAAGAAGAGGACAAGCAAGCTCTATTTAAAACCAGTCTTATTCCGGGGCTTGTAGTCCTATTTTTTGTTATCGCTATTATAATATTTTTGCCATTTTCAACGTCTCAATTACTATTTGGAATTAATTCCCCTTTACTTACATTCCTATTATTGGTGGGGGTATTTGCTAGTTTTCTTATTAATTTTTTAGTGCATGCTGTAAGGATGCAAGAACGTGGCTTAGTTTTTTCTGCTACACAATTAGCACCAAAGCTATTCTTATTGACTTTTATAAGCTTGATCATGCTACTAAATTTAAAAGCTAATTTTAAAACATTAATGTTAATGAATACTCTTGCTATTTTATCATCGTTACTGGTTTTTTTATGCTTCACAAGAGATACTTGGGTGCCCGCTTTTAATAAAAGTGTAGATACAATTCTTTTAAAGAAAATGCTTCAGTTTAGTCTTCCATTAGTTGCAGGCGGTATTGCGTATTGGGGGCTGACAACAATGGACCGCTTCTTTTTACGGAGTTTATCTGGCTTTGAGGAGTTAGGTGTCTACGCGCTAGCTGTTGCAATCGCTAGTTCAGTATCTGTGGTATCTAGTATATTTTCTAACCTTTGGCATCCAATTCTATATAAGTGGGCAAAAAGTGAGGTGGAACAATCAAAAGTCCAAAGTGTGATTGATAATATGGTTATTTTGGTTGCATTAATATGGACAATGGCTGGAATTGGCTCTTTCATAGTGCCTTGGTTTTTACCTCTAGAGTATAAAGCTATTGAGTATTTGGTTGTAGCATGTGTCGCAATGCCATTATTTTATATGTTAAGCGAAACCACGGGTGTTGGTATCGGTATCACGCGACGTTCTAAATATTCTATGTACGCTTCACTCTTAGCGTTTTCAGTAAATTTTTCGTTGAATTACTTCTTAATTCCTAACTTCGGCGCTGCTGGAGCTGCTTTAGCTACGGTATTAGCATTCTTTGTGTTTTTTACTTTTAAAACAGAAGTTAGCGTAAGGTTGTGGCGAAAAACCTCTCGACTTAAAATGTATGTGGTTATATTTTTTTATGTGGTTGCTACATCAATAACCGTACTAACAGGTGCTAATTTAAAAAACTTCTATTTAATATGGGGTGTTTTATTCATTCTTACTTGCTTACTTTATATGAGTAGGCTTTTTGAAAATGTAGCAATAATAAAAAATTTAATAAAAAGGTAGTCAATGTTATTTATTTATGGAGCCCTAACCGTAGGTGGGATTGAAACTTTTTTTGTAAGAATGGCAAAAGAGCGATTTAGAAAAAATTTACATACGTCTATTTTACTGTTATTGAAGCCTGAAACTAGTGATGATGAACTATTATCTGAAATGAGAAAGTACGCTAATGTAATTTTCCCTGAAGATATTTTTATTGGTCCTGAGCTTTTTTGCCGTCGCTTCCCTCTCTTGTGTAAAGTTGATGAAGAAGCTCTAGCAGCTAACTTAAAGTTAATAGATCAAATCCATGTCTACCATGGAATGCATGCTTTACTCGGTTACAATTTGGCTCAAAAGTTGAAAAAGGATATCCCAGTTACAGTTGGTTTCTATCACTATATTAAGTACCTTTGGGGCGGCGATAATGTTGCTTTACATGAAAAAGTTAACAGGGAATTTATATTTAAATATTTACCGGAAGAGTCATTGTCTTTTTTCTCAAAAGGTAATAGAGAGTTATATATAAAGCATAAGAAACAGAGATTTGAGAAGTCGAATACATTTAGGTTAGGAGTTATAAATAAAAAGGCGGTAACGCTGTCAGGTGATACAGCTTTTCCTATTAAAATTGCAGCTGTTGGTAGGTTGGTTGAATTTAAAACATACAATTTTTATATGATTGATGTAATAAAGGAACTTACACTTAAAGGTATAAATATACAGTTTGATATTTATGGTGATGGACAATTAAAGCAACAAGTTCAAGAAAAAATAAATAAAGCCAATCTACAAGATAAAATAGTCTTAAAAGGGACTTTAGACTATTCAAAATTTGATAGTACATTATCTAATTATGACCTTTTTATTGGGAGTGGTACTGCGATTATTCAAGCTTCATCGTTAGGTGTTCCAAGTATAGTAGGTGTTGAAAACATGTTAGAGCCACATACTTATGGTTATTTCTGTGATGTGTGGCAATATGAATACAACTTAAAAGGGCTGAACTTACCATTGTTAAAAGTTGAAGATATCATTCATGATTTTATTAAGATGGAAGAGTGTAAAAGACTGGAATTAAAACAAAAACACCTTGATTGTATAGATAGTTTCACAAATGAGAGCTGTGAAAACTCAATGGATGCATTAAAGGCTATTAAAATGCCTATAAAGGAATTTAAGTTCAATAAATACGTATATGAGTTATCGAGAATGGTGGACTGGTTTAACATGAAACTCAACAGTAAGCACCCAAGAAGAACGCAGTTTGAAGATTACAGAAATATTAATGAAAATTGATATTTGATAACAGTCTAGCTGAAGTTAATTTTCTCGATAGCCCCCTAGTTCACTCATGTGCTGCAATTTGAAAATGAATAAGCTTAGGGGAATCTTTATAATCTAAAAGAATACATGTCGAGCTAAGGCTGTCAGTGTTTGAGCTAAGATTAAAAGATTTTATGGCTGTTTTTGCAGCTATATAAGGGTACAAAGCATCCGTTAAGTTTATTTAGAGGCCTGAAATTACATTTTAATATTAGTGCATAAGAGTAAGTAATTTCTTTTGAGGGCTAT
The DNA here is from genome assembly GCF_005887365.1 of Pseudoalteromonas sp. S3785. Lineage (NCBI taxonomy): Bacteria > Pseudomonadati > Pseudomonadota > Gammaproteobacteria > Alteromonadales > Pseudoalteromonadaceae > Pseudoalteromonas > Pseudoalteromonas sp. S3785. Next base: position 8,495 of record NZ_PNCT01000078.1, read on the forward strand.
TATCGGGTATTAAATAGTATTATTTGCTAACAATAGGGCTGCTGTTTAGAGCTTATAAATTGGGCTTTTATTATTATCAACTTGGTTCTGGAGCAAACAGTTTTAACGAATATCTCAATGAGAGATAACTATACTTATTTTTTTTCTAGTAAAGAAAGCAGTTATATTACTTTAAAACCGTAACGAGTCCTAAAAGGCTTGAATATTTTCTTTAATTTTCTTCTTAGATTTAACCTTTTGAATATAACTGGATGTTATGTTCCTGATTTGAGTTTTTTATGATTTTTTATACTGTTTTTATGGTTTTTGTTTTACTTTCTTTCTTATCAATAGATAAGTATTCAAAGGAGTCTTACCTTTACCTTGTAACGCTACTTTTCTTTATGTTTTTTGTTGGGTTGAGATATGCCTCTACTGATTATTTTCAGTACCAACATATATACGAAAATATAACAGATATTTCTAAATTGGGTTTGTTTATATATCCAGTTTCTTTAACGACGCCAATTGAATCCGGTTTTGCATTATTTGTGTTGACTATAAAAGCAATAGGCGGCGATTTCTTTTTATTTATTTTTGCTTTTTCTTCTATTTCTATTTATTTAAAGTTTAGAGCTTTCCGTAAATTATCACCTTTTTTTCTGGTAAGTATTTTAATTTATATCTCAGATGAATATTTTTTCAAAGATATGGGGCAAATAAGAAATTCCATGGCTTCAGGTATTCTACTGTATTCGTTCTATTGTATTTACCGCGGGTGGTTTTATCGGCATTTAGCGGTTGTTTTTTTAGCTGGTATGTTTCATAGCTTCGCTTTCATAGCACTGTTTCTCTACTTTGTAAGATACTTTAAGTCCAGAGTTTTTATGACTTCAATTGTTACTGTATCCTTTATCATAGCTGCCTTAGGCGGTGTAGGTATGATGATCCCTGAAGTAGCCAGTAGCCTAGGCTTCGAAAATACATCAAGGATAATGAAATATACAAATAGCGAGTTTGCTGCAGGAAAAAGCGTATTGAGCGGGACCGTTTTATTTCATGTCTTTTGGTGTTTTTTTTACATAAAATATTATAACTTGTTGAAAAAGAAATGGCCCTACAATGATATTTTTGTTCCTGTTTATGTATATGGAACTTGTATTATGCTGGTTTTAATTGATTTCGGTATAGTTTCAGGCCGGGTCAGAGAAATGATTTGTTTACCGGCGAATGCTGTTTTGCTCCCCTCATTTTTGCTTCTTTTTAAAGGGCAAGGTAAGATCCTCGGCTATTTTGCGATTTCCGGTTATTGCTTGTTGTATTTTTTAGCATTGATGAGTGACTTCTCTTATAACTATCAGTTATTTTTTTTACGGTGAATAGATTGAAAATTCTTTATTTGGTATCAACATTGCAAAAAGCGGGGCCTACATCTCAGCTTTACTATATTATTAGTAATCTTTCAGCGGATATAACGCCAATATTGGTAACGCTTTCGCACGAGCCAGCTCAGAGTAGGTTAAATGACTTTAAGGCGTTGGGTATAAAACATTATCAGCTTAATTTGTCTCGGTTAGAAGGGGTTTTTTTAGCTAAAAGTAAACTGAAGCAAATAATTAACAAAGAGCTGCCAGATGTCATTCATTCACAGGGCTTTCGTGGAGATGTGCTTGCATCAAAGTTCGCAAGTAAGATACCTGTGTTATCCACTGTACGTAACTTCCCTCAGTTAGATTTCCCTATGACATATGGGCGCGTTGTCGGTAGCCTTATGGCTTATCAGCAAGTCTGCGCGTTACGAAAAGTATCGCAAGTATGTGGTGTTTCGGATGCGGTAAAGAATAATCTTGATAAAACTTTTAACATCTCTAAGGCCATTACAGCTCTTAATGGAGTGGATACAAATAATTTCTATCCAGCTAAAATAGATCAAAAATTGTCTCTACGAAACACCTATGGTATCAACGAAAAGTCAAGAGTATGGATATCATCTTTAGGCAAAGATACTCGAAAAAATTCAGTAACTGTCGCGGCTGCTTTTAAGCAATTTTTAACTCAGTATCCTGACGACGTACTTATTTTTATAGGGGATGGCCAACAAAGAGCAGAATGCGAAAAGATTGCCGATAGTAATCCTCAATTTAAATTTTTTGGTAAAGTGAACAACGTTTCTGACTACTTACAGATGGCAGATTATTTCATCTCCGCTTCTCGTGCTGAAGGTATGCCTAATGCTGTTCTTGAAGCCATGTCCTGCGGGCTACCATCGATACTATCAGATATAGAGCCTCATAAAGAAATTTATGCCCTAAATTCAGAGGGTTGCTTGGTTTTCGAAACAGAGAACGATATCGATTTACATGATAAGCTTGTAATACAGGTAAAGTCTGATAGACAAAATATGAGTAACGCAACTATCAATGCTGTAAGAGAACACTTTAGTAGTAGTACTATGTCAGCGAAATATCAACGACTTTATAAACAAGTAGTAAGTAACCATGAGTGAGCCTAAATTGATAAACCAATTGAGTAAGGAATATATTGCAACTTTCGCAAAACATATGCTTTGTCCCCATAGTATATTATATTCTGAGACGGGTTCTGGCATATCAGAGCTAGGCGTTAATGACTATAACCAGTACCCTTATCGTATGCTATCTAATTATTACAAGGGCGATAGTGTTGCAAGTGATGATAATTTACTTAATAAAATCGTAGAGTCATTAAAAAACATTGATAGTAGCAAACGTCCATTACTGTTGTTAAGTGATGGAAAAGACTCTATGGGTCTTGCTTTAGGTTACTCACACTTAGGGGTTAAAATTGACACTCTAACCTTTTTAAGACGTGACGATAGTCAGTTAAAGAATTATATTACCAGTATATGTAATAAGCTGGGGCATACTGCCCACTTTATTGAAGTAGATGAAATTATATCTAACTTTGATAAGAGTACTTTTCTTTCAGCTTGCAAGAATATGAATACTCCAGTTCTAGATCAGGGCTTTCTATTTTTTTTATTTGGCTTACGAACTTTCTTCAATAAGCCTAACTTTAGCCCTAATGATTATGTTGTTATTGACGGCTTAGGAAATGATGAAACATTTGGATATTTACCATCTGAACATCAGATTCGCTCATTTAAGTTGGCAAAAATGGGTTTTTGGAAGCTACTACCTAAGACTTGCCAGAGCTTAAAATGGTATTTACGCTCACCTGCCGAATCTCATGGCGACTTATCAGCACTTGCCTGTTTCTTTCCTATTAGTATGAGTTATGACTTAAATAAATATTTTTCAAAAATAGAAGCTAAAACAGAAGAATTATCATTCATAGATTTTAGATCGTTTTCACGCGGTGCTTTTCATGATCACCAGTGCATGATGGGGAAAACAATAGCTTCCGCTAAGCACTTTGGTGCTGACGTAAACTTCCCATGGCTTGAACCGACCTTAGCAAGTTATGTTTTTAATTTGCCTAAAAATAAAAAGTTTGATTTTGGTTCCCTGACTAACAAAGTTTTATTAAGAGACCTATTGATAAATAAATTAGGTTGGCACCAGCAAAAGCGTGGAGTCGATTTATATTTTGACCTAGATTTGGAGTCATTTAAAGTTAAAATATTAGACACCGTTGTACCTGAAAAAATAACAAGAATAATAAAAAATAATAAGTTATTACCAGGTTATGTTAAGCAACGTGCATATTTGGAGCTGCTGAACTTATATGGATTTTGCTTAGCACAAGGTATGACAAATGCCGAGATTGAGGATATGTTGTTAAGATGATTCCGTTCTCACTGTTAATATCAGTATACGCTAAAGAAAACCCCTCTTGGCTAGCTGAAGCACTAGATAGCGTACTTGTAAAACAGAGTGTCCTACCTACCGAAGTTGTTTTGATCGTTGATGGCCCTATAAATGCCGAGTTAGATGCTATTATTTCACAATATAAGACGATATATAATGAGGCTTTTGTTGTCCATCACTTACCTTTAAACCATGGGTTAGGTTATGCGTTGAATGAAGGTTTAAAAATATGCAAATATGACATGATTGCGAGAATGGATGCTGATGATATCGCTCAGCCCAATCGTTTTAGCGTACAGCTTAACTTTATGCAAGATAACCCTGATGTTGATATTTTAGGTAGTTTTGCTTTAGATATAAATGAAAACGGCGAACCTATAGCTATAAGAACTGTACCAGCAGAACATGAAGGCATATTTAAACTTATGTGGGCTTGTCCACTTATCCATCCATCAATTATGTTTAAAAAAAGCGTTATAGCTAAAGCTGGATCTTATTCAAAGACCCTCAAGCGCCGTCAAGATTATGATCTATGGTTTCGCTGCGCAAAAAATGGCGCCCATTTTGCTAATATTACAGAGCCATTAGTTAAATATAGGATAACAGATAATACTTACGCTAAAAACAGCTTAAAAGTAGCGTGGAACCAAGCCATGATAGGCTATAAAGGTTGTCGGGCTTTGTCTTTAGATTCGAAAGCGCATATTGGCGTATTTTATCCCGTTCTTAAAGCATTACTACCATTACAAGCTAGAAAAGCTTTGGAAGGAATGATTAAAAAGTTTGATCCAAGAGGAAAGAGTTAATGCCCAGTAAGAAAATTCTATTGACTGGGGCTAGTGGTTTTGTCGGTGGGCATTTATTATCGAAGTTAAATAGCAACGAAATCATAATTCTTGGCAGAAAGGCTTTAGTGGGTAGCCCTTACGATTTCTTTAAAAGTGAACTTAGTTTCGACGCTGACTATACAGGTGCTTTGAGAGAGGTTTCTTGCGTCATTCACTGCGCCGCTCGCGTACATGTAATGGACGATAATTCAGCAAATCCAATAGAAGAGTTTAGAGCTGTAAATACAAAAGGGACCTTAAATTTAGCTTCTCAAGCAGCTAAAGCTGGTGTAAAGCGATTTATATTTATAAGTACTATTAAAGTAAATGGCGAAAGCACGACAGGTCGTAAGCCTTTTAATGAGCAAGAATGCGCCCCAGAAGATCCATATGGCACTTCCAAAGCAGAGGCTGAACAGCAATTGCTCGCTTTAGGGCAACAAACGGGGATGGAAATAGTAATAATAAGGCCACCTTTGGTATATGGAGAAGGTGTAAAGGCTAACTTTGCATCTTTAATGCGTTTAGTTAATAAAGGTTTTCCTCTACCTTTTAGATCAATAAATAACAATAAAAGAAGCTTAGTATCTGTTTATAATTTAGTTGATCTTATAAAAGTGTGTATTGAACACCCAAATGCGGCTAATCAAGTGTTTTTAGTAAGTGATGACCATGACCTTTCTACTGCCGAAATGGTACAATTAATGGCTAAGGTGCAGGGTAAGTCAAACTTAACACTCCCAATTCCAACAACGTTATTTTCACTCGCTGGTAAAGTGTTAGGGAAAAAACAAATTGTTGATAGGTTAATTGGGTCACTACAAGTTGATATCACGCACACAAAAAAAACACTCAATTGGGTACCTCCATACTCAGTTGAAAATGGCTTTAAATTATCTGCAAAAATTAAATAGGTTAATTAATGATTCGTACGCTCGATATTTTGTTTTCATTAGTGGGTTTGGTACTTACTATGCCATTTTTAATTGCTTTATATATCATTGGCCTATTTGATACTGGTTCGCCACTTTTTATGCAAGAGCGCGTTGGCCGTAATAAAAAACCGTTCACTTTAGTTAAATTTAGAACAATGACCGTAGATACAGCCTCTGTAGCGAGCCACTTAGCTAGTACAGCGTCTATTACACCCTTTGGTGGCTTTTTACGCAAAACAAAGTTAGATGAACTACCTCAGCTTTGGAATGTACTTAAAGGTGAGATGAGCTTAGTTGGGCCTCGCCCAGGGTTATTTAATCAAGAAGAGCTAACACAAGCTCGCGATGCGAAAAATATATACGATGTGCGCCCAGGTATAACAGGTTTAGCACAAGTAAACGAAATAGATATGTCTACTCCAGAACTACTAGCTGAAACTGATGCAAAAATGATTGCTACACTTAACCTAAAATACTACTTCACTTATATACTACAAACCGTCACAGGAAGTGGCAGTGGCGATAGGGTAAAATAGCCAAATAACACACAAATTTACAAAAAGTAACCAAATACATAAAGACTATATAATCTTTTACATATAGTCTTTAACTATTAAGTGCAATAGTTGTTCATCTTGTAGTAAAATTGTAACCAATAGAATAGCAGTATCACTGCTAGCTTCAGGGAAATGTATTGTGTTTTTAAAATTCTTAGTTAACTTGCCTCGCCCCCAAAAAAGAGTTGTATCACTTGTTGTAGATAGCATTTTTATTATTGTCGCTTTTTGGCTCGCCTTTTTACTAAGGTTAGATAGCACGGCTGTTTTAAAAAATACACACACATGGATTCTACTGGCAACGGTATTACCCCTTAGCTTGTTCAGTTTTGTTAAGCTTGGCTTATACCGGGCCGTGCTTCGTTATATGAATACACAAGCTATGTGGGCCATAATTGCTGGTGTAGTACTTTCTACCGTTTACTTAACTGTTTTGTCTTTCTTTTTAAGTGCACCTGTCCCGCGTACAGTACCGTTTATATATGCGAGCTTTTGTATTTTATTTGTAGGTGGAGCTAGGCTAACCGTGCGCGCTGTGGTTGGGCAAATAACAATGCGCCGAAAAGAAGGGGTTATTATATACGGAGCAGGGTCAGCGGGGCGCCAACTTGCAACTGCATTAGCTAATGGCCCAGAGTATTCGCCAGTTGCCTTTATAGATGATGATCCTAAAAAGCATTTATCGTTAATTCAGGGTATATGTGTGCATGCGCCTTCTCAAATAGCCGAAATAGCCAAACAAAAATGCGCAAATAAAATTTTACTTGCCTTGCCAAGTACTTCAAGAAGTCGTCGTAAAGAAGTCCTTAACGCAATAGAAAAGTTTAAGTTGCAAGTAATGACCGTACCTGGGATGGCAGATATTGTTTCAGGCACGACTAACCTAGATGAAGTTAAAGATGTAGAGATAGATGATTTACTAGGTAGAGACTCTGTACAGCCTCGTCAAGATTTAATGTCTGCAAATATAGAAAACAAAGTAGTTATGGTTACAGGGGCTGGTGGCTCAATCGGCTCTGAACTGTGTAGGCAAATAGTTAAGAATAATCCTACAAAAATTGTACTGTTTGAGCTTTCGGAGTTTGCTTTATACGCAATAGAAAAAGAGCTATCGGAGTACTGCAACGCAAATAATTTAAATATAGAAGTATTGCCAATATTAGGCTCAATACAAAATAAAAAGCTGGTTCAATCAACGTTCTCAACTTTTAACGTGCAAACTGTTTACCATGCAGCAGCATATAAGCATGTTCCATTAGTAGAGCACAACGTAGTTGAAGGTGTTCGCAATAATATTTACGGCACTTATAACGTAGCTACGGCAGCAATAAATGCAAAGGTAGACACGTTTGTTCTTATATCAACCGATAAAGCAGTGCGCCCAACAAATATTATGGGCACTACAAAACGCATGGCCGAACTTGTGCTGCAAGGGTTGTCTGAGGTTCAAAATACCACACGTTTTACAATGGTACGCTTTGGTAATGTATTAGGGTCATCAGGCTCTGTTGTGCCACTGTTCAGAAAACAAATTAAAGCAGGCGGCCCAATAACATTAACTCACCAAGATATTACACGCTACTTTATGACCATACCTGAAGCTGCTCAGCTTGTTATTCAAGCAGGAGCCATGGGTGTAGGTGGCGATGTTTTTGTGCTAGATATGGGCGAGCCAGTTAAAATTAAAGACTTAGCAACTAAAATGGTTCATTTATCAGGGCTTGAAGTTAAGCACGAAAAGCGCCCAAATGGTGATATAGAAATAAAATGTACTGGCCTGCGCCCAGGCGAAAAGTTATTTGAAGAGCTCCTCATTGGCGACAATGTTATTGGCACTGACCACCCAAGAATTTTAAGTGCACAAGAAATAAAAATGCCATGGCATGACCTAGAACCATTTTTGGGCAAATTAAAAGCAGCTTGTGATGATACAGACCACCCCCTAATACGTAAACTGTTGTTGCAAGCACCCACTGCATTTTCTCCTACCGACGGGATATGCGACCTCAACTGGCAAGAAAAGCAAAATAGCCAAACCAATGTAACCGCTTTACCCAGCGTAAGTGGCTCTTAAAATGGCTAGGCTGCAATAGTTTAATAATTTGCAGCCTACTTGTTTGAGTAAGCCTCACGCCTATTAAGTTCCTATCTCAATTTTAATCTCACTGCCCAATACCTCTTTATACTTACTTGCTAATGCGCGCTTTGCCTCATTATCGCCGTGTACAATTTTTATATGGCTTGGCTTTTTATGCATACCGGTTACAAATTTAACTAATCCGTTTTGATCGGCATGGGCGCTGTAGCCGCTAATGGTATGCACCTGTGCGTTAATTGTAATGCGTGTATTGTTTATAAAAACATAGCCATTGCGAGGGCCATATTTTTGTATATCGCGGCCCAAAGTGCCACGGCCTTGGTAGCCAACAAACAATACATCGGTTGTTTTGTCACCTAAAAAGCGCTCTAGGTAATTTACTATTCGCCCACCACTGCACATACCACTGGCAGCTAAAATAATGGCGGGTGTTTGGCGCGACGCTAAAAAATTAATAATGGCGATATGCTCACTATGTGTATCAACCGTGGTTAGGTTTTCAAAATCCAGCGGATGGCGGCCTTTGGCTACTTTACGTTTAGCCTCTGTGTCCCATAAATGTTTAAATTTAATATATTGCTCGGTAAAATTGGCAGCCATGGGGGAGTCTAAAATTACATGAATACTTCGCCAAGGCGATCCTTTAGCTGATTGATGTATTAGCTGTTCTAGCTCGTAAAGTAGCTCTTGTGTACGGCCAATACTAAATGCCGGCACTAACACCACACCGTTATCTGTGACTGCGCGTTCAATTACATTTTTTAGTGTTTGGGTGCGCTCTTTACGGCCTTGATGGTTTTTATCGCCGTAGGTTGACTCTATAACTAATGTATCGGCTTTATAAGGAGGCTTTGGAGCCGGTAACAGCGGCGTGTAGGGGGCACCTAAATCGCCCGAAAACACAACTCTATGGCTTCTATTACTCTTTGTATTAATGCCTATGTCTATTTCCACATAAGCTGAGCCTAATATATGCCCAGCACGCTGAAAGCGCGCTTTAGCTATTTGCTCGTTGGCGCAAGGTAGCGCAAACCAAGTATTAAAATTAACGGCAACAATGCGCTTGTTTAACAAACTTAAGCACGCATTTATAATTTTTGTATCGCGGGTAACGCCTACTTTTAATGCATCTTCAATCACGAGTGGCAACAAGCTAGCTGAGGCAAGCGTAGTAAAAATAGGGCCTTTAAAACCCGTTGCTAATAAATAGGGGATTCGCCCCACGTGGTCAATATGGCAATGCGTAACAATAAGCGCAGTAATGTGAGTAACATTAAACTCTATTGATAAATCATCTTTTGCGTCTTCCCCCTGAAAAAGCCCGCAGTCTATTAGTATGCTGATTTGGCTATTAATAACGAGCTCGTGGCACGAGCCTGTTACACCATTTACCGCTCCGTGGTGAAGTATTTGCATAGGTATCCGTATTTAGTTTTTTTAGAGTAAAGTTAAAAGTAGGGCTAAACAGTAATTTAAGCAAAACTTAGGTGTATTGTTATTGCAGGCGCCTTGCTTAGTAACACTCTTAGGCTTTATGCCACGTTAAAATAATAAAGCTAAACGCGAGGTAAAGTCGCTTCTACTTGTAAGTATTGATTTACTTATCTTTGCCCAATGGGGTTTTAGTAATTTATTCACAAAGAGGGCAAGAGACGCTGCGCTATAGGTAGTAAAAATATATAATTGCTTTTGCATAATCATTGCTCATTTACACCTCTTTTTCTTCTCCTTGTGTAATAGCGTTTTAAGCGGTTAATTTATAAATAGGGTCGCGTTGTAGGCGTTTTGCTTGTTGGCGCCCTTAGGCTTTATGTCGCGTTTAAACAATAAGTTTAACCGCGTATTTTAAGCTAGGTTTAGAATATATAAACAGCAACGGTTACAATAAAGGTAATGGCTGCTGTTAACAAAGTAAGTGCGTATTTACCTTAAACGGCTATTTACTTAAGAAACTTAAATTGTTTATAATCAGTCGCTGTTAAAAATAATGTTGTGTTTGTTGCAATTGTGTATGTAGTAAGGATTGCTGTGAAAAGTTGGTATTTAGTTACATGTAAACCTCGCCAAGAAGAGCGAGCAGCCACCAACTTACTAAATCAAGGCATTGAAGTTTTTTATCCAAAATTAACCACTGAAAAACTCATCAAAGGCAGGCGAACTGTTAAACAGTCTGCTCTATTTCCAAACTACTTATTTATTTGCTTAGAGTCTCAAAGCGGTAACTTTTCTGCTGTAAAAAATACGCGCGGCATAAATGGCTTTGTATCTTATGGCACCCGTTACCAAATAGTACCAGAAGCCATAATAGAGCAGCTTAAATACGAACGCATAAGCTCTGCCGAATCAACAATACCAAAAGCAGGCGACACAGTAAGCGTACATAACAATACATTTAATAACGTTACAGCAATATACAAAGAGCCCGACGGCGACATGCGCAGTATTTTACTTATTAACTTACTTAACCAAAAAATCGAAGTAAGTGTCGATAATAAAGATATTAAGCAGTAAAGGCTAAGCTGTCCCTTTACACCTAGAAATTGTCTAAATATCAGTGCGTAGGAACTGCAACCTAGGGGCGGAAGCGTGCCCGAAGGGCTAGACAAGCAAAAAATTTTGCTTTCAAGCTGGAGCGAGAGGAGCTCTGCGACGAACTGGAACGAGGAGCGTGCCCGAAGGGCTAGACAAGCAAAAAATTTTGCTTTCAAGCTGGAGCGAGAGGAGCTCTGCGACGAACTGGAACGTGGAGCGTGCCTGAAGGGCTAGACAACTCGTAGACGCACAGCTTGCTGGCGTTTTAAAAGCAAGGCTTTTACGTATTTAAAAAAATGCGTGAGCAAGCTT
>NZ_PNCT01000079.1:0-15266 GCF_005887365.1 Pseudoalteromonas sp. S3785
CTTCCGCGTCCTGCTCACGCTCCTTACCTACATCCATGTAGGCAACAAAGGGTTAATCGTCCCTAGAAAGAACCCGTTGGGCAGCGCGTGTTTGGTCTTTATGCTACGTTATCGCCTATTTATGGGGGATAACCACACTTCATAGGCTCTGCCTTGCCTAAAAACCAAACACACGGCTGCAAATTCAATCACCAAAGGTTAACACGCCCTATTTAACGCTCTTGGTTTGCAACTTCTACCACATCGTTTATTTGTACCCCAGGCAAAGGCTTATCGTTAAGGCTTACAGCAATGGCGCTTTGTTTATAAAGCTGCTCAACCACAAGGGTATTAAGTGTGGTAATGGTATGCGGCATAGTATTGCCTTGTGCATCAGTTAAGTAGTTATGGTGCGCTATGGTTAATAGTTGGCCTTTTTTAAGGCCATGATCTTTGCCTAGGTTTATCACCAATTTATTGTTTTCCATGTGCATTATTTTTCCTTTAGTAGGAAAACACGCCATAGCCGCTTGTATATCGTAACTGACCGTTTGATTTATATCGCTAATACTCTGCCCAAAAGGTGATTGCCAAAACCTATCACTATTTACATCAACAATAGCTGTTTTTTCGAATGGCCATACAGCTTGGGTATGATAGCTGTTTTGCCATAATTGTTCGTACGTGGTGCCATCAAACAACATAAACTCAATAGCGTAGCTGCGCTGGTAGGTTTCGTCTTGCCAAAAGGCGTAGTCGTTATTGAGTTTATCGCTTGGCGCTAAATTGGTTATTTGGCTTAATAAAACATATTGCGCGTTGCTTCTGGCTGAAAGCTCTTCTAGCTGTGCATTTGAGTAGTCGTGCTGCTGATTAAAGTAATTGTCTACATTAATGGCTTTGTTGTAGTAAGCAACGGGTAGGGCGCTCATTTTTGTACTTTGCAAAGCACTAAATAACTTTCTACTAATGGCTTTATTTACGTCAAATATTTGACCCATTAAGGCGTGCTCTCGATGAACAAGCTGGCTTTGGGTTACAGCAACAAATTTATTAAAGTTACTTTGTGGGCATTGCTCTGTTTGAGCAAATACATCAAGCCTAAGGGTAATGGCAAACTGCTCGTTTTGGCGTTGCTCGCTCACCAGCTCTATTTTTTGGATTTCGCCGTGGCTACTAATTTTAAGTTGATCTTGCGTTAACACGCCGTCTACCAAGGTTTGCACTGAGCTAACCCGTGCGCCAGAAAATACTAATGCCTGTGTAATTGCATCTTTTATCGCGGCTGATTTAGCGCTGCTAATGTCGCCATTTTGTATTTGTGCATGACCGGTAGATTCAAACCATTGTGCGTAAGTATTGGCAGAAAACGTTAATAAAGCAGCGCTAGTGACACCTGCAAATAGTGACGATAAAAACGTGTTCATACTGGTACTCCACATAAAATTAGTTAATTACGCTTTAGCTAAGCAAGGAGTGCACCAATATTAATACTCTATGTTAGCTTGTAGGCAATTAATGGCATTAAACCTGCATTTATTTTTGTAATTAGTTTAAAGGGTGCAAATAAATGCGTGCAATTATATTACTTACTTTAGCAAGCCTTGGCCTTGCCGGCTGTAGCAATGTGTTTGATAAACATGTTGAGTACACATATGTAGAGCCAAATAATTATCCCATTCTTAAAGCGGTGGGTTATGCACCTATTAGCTTGCAGCAAGGCGCTAATAAATCACAAAAGCAATTAATGGCGATTAAAGCCTCTAAGCTTGAGGCATACCGCGAACTGACTGAACAAGTTTATGGGCAAAAAATCACAGCGGGCACGTCTGTAGCAGGTGCAATTGCTCAAAACGATTACATGGAAAGTAAAGTACAGGGCATAATTAAAGGGGCACAAATAATTAAAACCTACTCAGTTGACGATGTGTACGTGACGGAGCTTGAGCTAAACATGAAGCGCGTGCATGACTTATACATAGGCGAAATTAAGCCGCGTGAAGTTAAAAAAGTGACCTACTATTAGGTAACTGACTACTGCTTTAAATTATAAAGCGATACCAAGTTGCTTACTCAGTAGCTATTTTAGCGTTAACCGTGTGGAATATACGCATAACTTTACTATTTGCGGGAAAGTTTAACGCGTTTTTTTTGTAAATCTTTGATTTGATAAATCAACTATAAACACTACGACGAATAATTACGTGAGTTAATGTATTGAGCAAAACTTATATTGTCTCGCTAAAATTCAAATCTCATAAAAAAACACATACAAAATATCTCATCCTTTTATATTGAGTGCTATGCTGTTGTTACGAATAATATTTGAACAAGTAGTGTAGCGTTTGGTGTATGTTTTTAATTTTTCTTTTTTTGGGCTGTGAATGACACTTAGGCCCACTCTTTCCTCAAATAAGCTATTTTTTTGGTGCAAAAGCAATTTGCGCTATTTACTGCTATTTTTTTTACTTTCAAGCGGCGTGTTTGCGAGCCGTTTAACTATTCAATTTAATACCTTTATAGAATTAATGGGGCAAAAATATGGCCCTGCACGAGTGACTGTTGCACGCAATTGGCAAAGAATGTTGGTACAAACACAAAATAAACCAGAACAACAACAAATACTTATAGTAAACAACTTTTTTGCTCGTAATCTGCGTTACCAAACCGATATACAACTTTGGAAACAAAATGACTATTGGGCTACGCCATTAGAAACGCTTGGGCGCGGCTTAGGCGATTGCGAAGATTATGCCATTGCCAAGTATATTAGCTTACGTGCCTTAGGTGTGAGCGACGACAAACTTAGGCTTATATATGTAAAAGCGAAGCTTGCCGGTACAAACAAAACACAAGCACACATGGTGTTAGGTTACTTTGCTACGCCTAATGCTCAGCCGCTTATTTTAGATAGTTTAATAACAAAAGTGCTACCTGCTGCAAAGCGTGTTGATTTAAGCCCTGTATTTAGTTTTAACAGCCAAGGTTTATGGGCAAATAACTCGACGAAAAGCGTAGCCAGCCCAACAGCAAGGCTATCGCGCTGGCGTAAAATTTTGGAGCAGACATCACAAGAAGGGGTTATGTGGTAATGGCGTCATTTTCTTTATTTAAGTTTTTCAAAAAAAGAAAAATCACTCTTAGGCAAGAGCTGTGGATCGCCTTGCTGGTGGTGATTTTTGTGGGATTTATAAGTAGTGTGTTAATAAGTACTAACTCAGCTAAAAACTACTTCTCTACCCAACTGTATTTAAAAAATGTTGATAATGCTAGCTCCTTAGCGCTGATGATCAGCCAGCTTGAAAAAGACCCTGTAGAGCTTGAACTTTTAGTGTCAGCCACGTTTGATACCGGCCACTACAAACGTATAGAGCTGCAAGACCCTAATGGTGAGGTTATTGTAAAGCGCGTATTTACTGATACGTTGGAAAATACTGCACCGGCTTGGTTTAGGACGATATATGGTCTAAATGTACAACCAGGTGTTGGGCAAGTTAATAACGGTTGGCAGCAATTTGGTACTTTGTTTGTTGAAAGCCACAGCCAATATGCTGAGCAAGCACTGTGGGAAAGCGCGCTTAAATTGTTTTTTAGTTTTTTAGTGGTTGCTTTTTTTGCCTGTGCAATAAGTGCGTATTTACTACGTAAAATTTTAACGCCACTTGATGATGTGGTGTATCAAGCTAATGCCTTTGGCGATAAGCGCTTTATTAAATCAAAAGTGCCAAAAACCTTTGAATTTGCACGCCTTGTGCAGTCGATGAATTTATTATCTACCCGCTTTAGCCGCATAATAAAAGAAGACAATAAACGCTTAGAAGAACTGCGATTTAAAGCGCAGCACGATGAGCTTACAGGGCTTGCCAACCGAGAATATTTTAGTGCCACATTAGAAGCCCATTTACAAAAAGTGAAAGATCATGCCCATGGTGCTTTGTTTTTATTTAGGGTCGTTAATCTAGATAAAATAAGTGAGTCGGTGAGCCGTGTAGAAATGGTTAACTTTTTACGCCGTTTTTCTCAGGTGCTTACGCAGTTTTTAGAATCTAATCAGGCACACTTTTCAGAGAACTATATTGCCCGTATATCGCATACCGATTTTACCGTTTTATTTAGTGATACTGACGATATACAGGCGCTTAGCGAGCAAATAACCGCACTACATAAATCGATTGTTGATGAATACAAAAACATTGATTTGGCTATTGTACACAGTTGTACCTACATAGAGAAAAACGACACCCGCTTTGATTTATTACGCCGTGTAGATGGTTTATTAAAAACAGCAGGTAACAAACCTGGGGTGCAAGCAAAAGTCATTGATAATAAACAAAAGAGTGAAATTTTTGATGATTCTACTGGCTGGAAAAAAGCTATTGAAGACGCACTTGAGCAAAAAACTATTCAGTTAAATTGTTTAGAAATTATGGGCTTTAATGACACTTTGTTGCAGCACCAGCTTAGTTTAAGCTTAGAATTTGGCGGCCAACATTATAAATCTAGCTATTACTATCAATGGGCTAACCGCTTAAACCTATTAGCGCGTTTGGATTGGAGCTTAATTAAGCAAATTGTTAAACAGTATGGTGAAGCGCCGCCTAATGAATTAATTGCTGTAGAACTTTCGGCGCAAACATTAATGGATGATACCGCGCTTGCTTCGGTATTAACCTATGTGTCTGCCTTTCCTGATTTGGCAAAAAATATATGTTTTGATATACGCGAAAACATTGTCGTAAACGAAAAAGATATATTTAAGGAATTTTGCGAGCAGGTACGCTGTATGGGCGCCAAAGTAGCGCTAAAACGTGTGGGGCCTGAGTTTACTAAGATTAAGAACATTCAAGAGTTTGGCTTAGAAATGCTTAAGATAGACAGCATTTACGCGCACAACATTAGTTACAGCCAAGACAACCAAACCTTCTTACGTGGTGTGTGTACGTTGGCTCACTCAATTGGTATTAAGGTCGTAGCGCAGGGCGTAACAAGCCAAGACGATATTGATACCTTAGTGAACCTGGGTTTTGATGGTGTGATTAAAGAGTCGTAAAGCGACTCTTTAATCATAAAAGAGCGGTGAATATTGGCAACAAATAATTAAATACTAAAAATATTAATCTATCTGCCGTGATCAGTTACCTTTTACCGCTAACATAAGCTGTATTCGGTCGCGTACTTTTAGCTTAGTGAAAATTGAACTCATATGTTCTTTAATTGTGCGCTCTGTAATATTAAGTGCCTCAGCGGCTTGTTTATTGGTGGCCCCTGTTATAACTATATCAACAACTTGGCGCTCTCGTTTAGTTAAGCTTTGGATATCGCACGCATGGGTGTAATTTATTTGTTGCTGGCTTAGTGCCCCAACAATATTAGACAGCAGTTGCCCAGGTAACCACAGGCCGCCTGAGCATATAGTTTCAAGCACTTGTTGCAATATTACTTTAGATGCAAGTGCTTCTACATAGCCTCTTGCTCCGGCTTGCAGGGCTGCTCTAAGCTCCTCTATTTCTAAGTTTGTGGTCATTACAATAACCGGTAAGCGTTTTTGTGCGTATTTTTTTACTAGTTCAAGCCATCCCGAAGTGCCCGCCAAAATCCATATAATACTCGAAGTATTAATTTGCTTTGGTTCTTTGGTGCATATTACACAACCTGCAAACGCACTTCGCCAGTGGCTTGACTCTAGTTCTGGTTGTGTAATAAATATACTTTGACGCATTCATTTACTCCAATAAATTCAGTTTAGCGTTCTGTCATTGCTTGCGATGTAGCTCTGAGTACGGGCTTAAGTAAATATTCCAAGACGGTTTTTTTACCAGTGATAATATCCACTTGTGTGGTCATCCCTGGAATTATAGTCAACTCTTCTGAAAAGTTATTTTTAGTGGTTTTTAATTGCACTAAATAAAAAGTATTTTCTCTATCATCGGTAATTGTATCTGCACTTATATGCAGAACCTCGGCTTCTAGTCCGCCATATACTGCGAAATCGTAGGCGCTAAATTTAATCATAGCGGGCTGCCCTGGGCGTAAAAAGGCTATATCTTTTGGCGGTATTTTTGCCTCAACAATAAGTTGATCGTCCAAAGGAACTATTTCTAAAACGTCGCTGCCGGGTTGTAAAATGCCCCCTACGGTATTAACCAATAAACGTTGTACCGTGCCTTTAACAGGCGATTTAATTTCAGTTTGAGCTACTTTGTCGGCAAGCCCTGATTCGGTTTCTTTTATTGACTCTAAACGCAGCAGTGCCTCTGAAAGCTCGTTGTTCCAGCGGTTGATCATTGCCAGCTCAACTTCGGTAACTTTGTTTTTAGCTTCGTTGATAGCTGATAAGCTGCGGTTGATAACGGCTTTAGTGCGATTAATTTCGCCATTTAAATCAACTATTTCACGCTCTAACCTAATGATGTCTATATCAGACACTGCGCCTGTTTTTAGCAATGGACGGGTCACTTGCAGCTCTCTGTTAGTTAGCCTTAAAGCGCTTGTATGCTGTTGCAAAGCAGCTTTTGCCTCAATATGATCTTGTCTGCGTTGTTCAAGCTGGCGTTTATGAATTGCAACTTGTTGCTCTAGTTCTTGGCGGTTGCTTAAATATATTGAGCGCTCATGCGCGACCGCCTCGGGAACCTGCTTAACCAGCTCATCAGGAAAAACAAGCTCTTCTTTTCTGGTGAGTGCCTGTAATCTGGCTACTTTAGCGGTGAGTGATTGCACTTTAGATTGGTTTTCTCTAAAGCTTGAAATAAACCGCGTGGGGTCAATTTTTATTAATACGTCACCTTCTTCAACAATTTGTCCTTCTCTAATATTTATTTTTTCTACCATGCCGCCATCGTAAGATTGCACTAGCTGTAATTTATTTGATGGGATAACGCGGCCTTCACCACGGGCTACCTCATCAAGGGGTGCAAAGCCTGCCCAAACTGTAAGCAAAATAAATGCAATGCAAATGAGATATAATAAAAAACGTGCGCTGGCAGGCTCTTGCTGCATTTTTTCCCATTGTGCATCGACCACCCAATCTTGCGATTCAGGAGGCGAAAGCCAGCCCTTAAATAAGCGATTGAAGATTGATGGCTTACCTTTTTTACGGGCTTCTATGGCTTTACTTACCGATTCAAAAGAGCGCTGCTCTAGTGGCTTTTTATTGTCACTCATGATGCTTGCTCCACGGTTTGATTATTTAGTGCCGCGATGACTGTTTGTTTAGGTCCATCGGCAACTATTTTTCCGTTATCGAGTACGATGATGCGATCAACTAGTGCAAGTAAAGATGATCGGTGAGTGACTACAATTAAAGTTTTATTTTGAGTGGCGGTTTTTAAGTTTTGAATAATTTTATTTTCACTATTGTGATCAAGCGATGAGGTAGGCTCATCTAACAGCATTATAGGCGGGTCATTTATTAGAGCACGCGCTATACCTATAGCTTGTTTTTGGCCGCCAGATAGCAGGCGACCTTGTTCACCAACTTGCAGGTCAAACCCATCGGGGTGAGAGTTTATTAACTCGAATAACTGGCTTTTTTCGCATGCACTAATAATTTGTTCATCTTTAGCGTGCCACGCACTAATAGTGAGGTTGTCTTTTAAGCTACCAAAAAACAGCGCTATATTTTGTGGCACATACCCTATGTTATGGCGAAGTTCTGCGGGGTCTATTTGTTGTATATTATTGTTATCAACCATTACGGAGCCTGCGGTTGGGTCGTAAAGGCCTAGAATAAGTTTTTCGAGGGTGCTTTTACCCGAGCCATTGCGCCCCAAAATAGCGACTTTTTCGCCTGCTTTAATTTTAAAATTAATATTACTAAGTGCTTCGCCTGCGTCGTCTTCATATTTAAAACATACGTCTTTAAATTCTATGTCTCCGTTTAATACAGGATGGCTTAACCAATGTTTATTTGGCGGGCGTTCAACGTCTTTTTCCATTATTTCGTTAAGTGATTGCATAGCGATGGCGGCATGATGATATTGCGCAAGCACGGCTGCACATTGACCAAGTGGCCCCATTGCCCGCGATGAAAGTAAGTAAGCGGCGATTAACCCCCCTTGAGTGAGCTCGCCCTCTATAACGAGATGAACACCTATGATCATAATGATCACGCCAACGCATTGCTGTATCCATGCTGCACTATTGGAGATTGAACTTGAGATTAAGCGACTTTGTGCATTAACCTGAGCAATATAAATAGTCGACTTTTCCCATGTCGATTGGGTTTTACATTCACTGTGAAAACTTTTTACATCTTCAATATTGGTTAAGCTTTCTACAAGTATAGAGTTGCGCATTGAGCTTGCTTTCATGGTTTGCTCTGAAAGCGCTTCAAGTTTTCTGTGGGCCGCTATACCATAACTTAAAAGTATTAGGGCACCTGCAATAATGGGTAAGCTTAGTGGTACACCTATTATTGCAATAACAATGAGGTATATTGCAACAAAGGGTAAATCAACCAGCGCAACCAAGGTTATTGAGCTAAAAAAGTTACGTACGGCTTCAAACGATTGTATGTTACTAGCAAATGACCCAGCTGATGAAGGCCTATTTTTAAGCTTCATACCTAGTACACGCTCCATAATAACGGCCGACACTTTTACATCAATACGACTTGCCGCAAGCTCAACAAAGTAGCTACGTACTAGGCGCAATACAAAGTCGGCGGTCAGCGCTATTAAAATACCTATGGCTAAAACCCAAAGGGTTTCGGTAGCGTGATTAGGGACTACCCGGTCATATACATTCATTACGAATAAGGGCATGGCAACAGAGAGGACGCCTAATGCAATCGCCGATATAATGACGTCTTTGTACAATGAACGGCATTCTTTTATGACGCCCCAAAACCACCCGTCTTTAGAGAGCTTTTCGAGCACTGGCGAGCGCTCATCAAACATAAACTCTGGGTGAGTATAAATAATTAAACCTGTTGATTTTTCAATTAACTGATCAAGGCTTTCTTCTACAACAGACTCAGTTAGCTCAGGATAAATAACCTGTGCTGTATTGTTTTTGTGATCAATAGCGGTTACTACACAGGCTTGATTATTATTTAAAATAATAATGGCAGGTAGTAAAGCTGTATTAATCTGGTTGAGAGGTTTGTTTACTACTTTTGATTTAAAGCCCACGCGTTTTGCAGCGCGAGCAAACCCTGAAGGTGTTAAATTACCATCTGTTAATGGGAGGCCGTTTAATAGGGCCTCCCTTGAAAAATCTTTATCATGAAAGCGGCACAATACTGCTAGGCAATCAACGAGTGCGCCACCATGATCAAGTACATCATTTAATTCCATATACCATCCAATGTTATGTAAAACATTTTAAATTTGTTTTTTGGTACCTCTTAACTATCGGTAATCACCGCCTCGATACGGCGGTTTGCCGCATTAGCACGCACTGAAATTTCATTAATGCGAGGCTGGTCAATACCATAACCAAACGATTTAACACGATTAGGTGCTATACCAAATTGCTCAATAAGTAATTGAGCAACGGCAAATGCGCGTTGCTCAGAAAGTTTACGGTTGTATTTTTTATCACCGTCTAATGAGGCATGGCCTTGGATTTCTACTTTTTTATCTGGGTTGTTTTTTAAAAACTCAGCAAGCTTTTCTACCTCCTGCATGTACTCTGAGCGCACTTGACTAGAGTCTGCTGAAAAGGGAATACCTATTTCGACAGAATCAGTTGTTTGGTCATATAAAGTACACCCAGATAAATCTACATTTGTTCCCGCTGGTGTGCTTGGACAAGTGTCTTGCTCATTAGGAACGCCATCATTATCGTCATCTGCAAAACTAGGGGTTTCTGCGGGTATCTCTAAATATCTAGGCATCGCTGTAACGCTCATGTAGGCGTTATCCTGCTCGGCTTTCTTTTGTAAAAAAGCTTTGCGTTTAAACGTAGCAGCTACATCGTAACTAGGGCATATATTTTGTGCGTTATGCACAATTGGATCGTCTGTTAACTCTGTTAATGTTGGGTACTTGTCAGACATAACATTTAGCGCAGGTAGTAGTTTACCCATCTCATTAAGCATAGTTAAAATGGCTGTTTGTCTATCGTATTGAGCAACGATATAAGAGCGGTTAGATTGAAACGCTTCATTTTCTGCGTCAAGTACGTCAAGTAAGGTGCGCTGGCCAATATCAAATTGGTCTCGATAAGCTATTTTTACTCTGTTTGAAGAATTTTTATAGCTTTCTAGTGTAGGCAGCTTTTGCTCTATATTGCTCACATTATGATAGGCAATTTGTAGGCTTTGACGAATATCAACACAAGCTTGATCGCGTTGATACTTGGCAATATTTACATCTTGGTATGCTTGTTCAAGGTTGGCGCTATCTAGGCCACCGTTATACAAGTTATAGGTTATGTCTATACCAACACGGGCTTCGGTTCTGGTCTCGTTTAGGCCTAGCTCATCCCTGTCTTGTGTACCGTAACGGGCTGATAGGTCTACGTTTGGATGAAAGGCTGCCTTTTGTGCTCGGGCATTGGCTTCTTGTGCCTCTATATTATAAAGCGATGCGTAAAAGGCAGGGCTATTTTTGTAGGCTATATCAAGTGCCTGATTAATAGAGATAGGCACATTTTGCTCATCTAACTTAGCTTGTTTTATATCGTTTACGGGCAGCTCGCCAACCACTCTTAAATAACGTGCTGTTACATCGTGCAGGTTAGCGTACTCGGTTAATACATTAGATTGTGCTAGCGATAAGCGCCCACTAATTTGCTCTAAATCAGCTGCTCGGGCAACACCGGCTCCTACACTTTGTTCAATTTGTTGGTATACAGACTCGTGTTCTTGCAGATTTTCTTCAGCGAGCGTCACAAGTTCTTTAAATTTTTGTACGTCTAAAAATGCAATAGATGCATCTAACGCTGTTTGCTCTGTTTGTGAGAGTAATTCAAAATACCGAATGAGCTGAATACGCTCAAACCTTTCAACGGTGTTAGATGTTCTAAATCCGTCGTAAAGCATTTGAGTAACGCTTAGTTCTGCTGTGTTGCGGTTGTATTCGTCTTCAGTACCGTAGTTTCGACGTTCATAGCCTGCGCTGGCAGATACGTCAACGCTAGGCAAGTAGCCCGAGCGTGCTGCATCTACGCCATAAATTGATGATTTAAATGTGTGCCACGCTTGCTGTACCTCTGGATTATTTTCAATTGCTTTACTGGTAACGTATGTAAGGGGTGCTACGGAGCTGTCATCGGCGTGCACTATATTCGTTGCGCCAAGCGCACTTAGCGTTAAGCCTATAAGCAGCTTTCCTTTTTGCTTTAGTAAAGTATTTTTTGTAATCATTTCTTCCTCTTAGGGGTTACTTAGGCCATCAATACCTACCCTATGGTTTAGTCAATAAATGCATATTTCGCAAATAATCGTTTTGGCTAGCATAAAAATTATTATCTACCACTTTTTTATTTTTAATATTTTTTAAAAACTGTACTTGAGTACAGTACCTAATACGTTTTGCTGTTCTACATTTTAATTAATAGTTTTTAATTCTTATGTTTGAGGTAAGTGAAATGGAATCTAATCAATTATTAGTAATAGATTTAAAAGGGTCTGCTGGTGTTGTTTTAGAAGATGGCACAATTAAACCACTTGAAGTGGGCGATACTATTACTGTTGGTGATTTGGTGGTTACCGCCGATAATTCATCGCTAACCATTGATGTGCAAGGAGAAACCCTGTCGATTCCTGCTAATCAAAACGTAAAAATTACCCCTGATTTATTAGCCCAAGAAACCCGCGATAGCAGCGAAACTACCGTGTTTGACGAAAGCTTAGATGCGGCTATTGCAAGCTTAGAACAAAATGATAATAACGAGGGTCAAACGGCGGCTAACTCTGATGTGACTGATTTTTTAGATGCGTTAGAGGGTGATGGCGATATTCTCGATAATTTAGAAGCAACGGCAGCTGGTGGTGCTGGTGGCGCGGGCTCTGGTGGAGGAAGCTCATTTGTTCAGCTGACGCGTATTTCTGAGGGAGTTAATCCTAACAGTGTCGCGTTTGATTCAAGCTTTGATCCTAATTCTACAGAGGCGGTAAATATCAGAGATACCACTGATGGGGTGGTACCTGATGATACTGCATCAATATCATTAAATGAGGTGGGGTTAACAAACTCTTCTCAGCCGACAATTAGCGGTACTAGTGAAAATTTAGTGGGTGAAACTGTCAACATTACTGTGACAGATGAAAATGGTAACTCCCAAGTAGTAAGCGCAGTTATTGGCCCTGACGGCACGTTTGAAATTACATTGCCTAACCCTATAGCTGATGGGCCTGTTAGCGTTGTTGTAGAGGCAACAGACCCTGATGGTAATGCGTTTAACGATGCTATTTCTATTGAAATAGATACCACCGCACCAGTCATTAATATTGATCCTGTTGCAGACTCTGCATCTCAAACTGTGACGGTTACGGGGTCAGTAGCGGGTCTGAATACCGGCGATAACGTTTCGGTAACTCTTACTGATAGCACAGGCACACAACAAACGATTGTTACTCAAATTGATGCACAAGGTAACTGGAGTATTACAACTACATCGCCTTTAGCGGAAGGGGAGTTTAATGTTAACGCTGTGGCTGTTGATGCTGCTGGAAACCAGGCAATTGATCAAGCCGTTGCGAGTGTAGATTTAACTGCGCCAGAAATTACAGTTACAGTAGCGGACGAAACTAATAATGCGACTCCGCCATTAACGGGTACTACAACGGGTGTACCGCAGGGAACTGAAGTAACAATAACAGTGACCGATAGTACAGGTGAAGTACAGCTTTTAACAGCTATTACCAATGAAGATGGTAGCTGGTCTGTAGATGTCGGTGTGGCATTACCTGAGGGTAGCTTTACTGTTGATGCGCAAGTGAGTGATAGCGTTGGTAACCAGGCACTTGCTAGTGATGCCGGTACTATAGACTTAACAGCGCCCATTGTGGAAATTGACGCAATTGCCGATACACAAGACACAACCCCTGTTATTACAGGTTCTGCGCAGGATGTGCCGGCAGGCTCTGTGATTAGCGTAGTTATTACCGATATTAATGGCCAAACTCAAACGCTGTTAACGCAAACAAATGATGACGGCAGCTGGTCTGTAAGTGTTTCTACCCCTTTAGCGCAAGGTGAGTTTGAAGTTAATGCAACCGTAACTGACACTGCGGGTAATGAAGCACAAGCTGTAGAGCAAGGGTTAGTTGATTTAACTAGCCCTGAGATAACAGTTACAGCTATTGCAGACACTAATGATACAACGCCTACTTTTGTAGGACGTGTTGAAGGAGCACCAGAGGGCTCTGTAATTACGGTTTTAGTAACCGATAGCGACGGTAATGTACAAACTTTAACAACCACGCTTGGGGCTGATGGCACGTGGAGTGTTGAATCGCCTAACGCTATTCCTGGCGGAGATTTTAATGTTACCGCAACAGTGAGTGACCCTGCAGGTAATGAAGCATCGGCACAAACAAGTGGTGAAGTTACATTTGCCCCTATTTCTATTCAAATTGATTCTATTGCCGATACAAACGATACCACGCCATTTTTAAGTGGTAATACTGGTAACGTGCCTGCTGGTACCACTATAACCCTAACTATTACTGCAAGTGATGGCAGTACGTTTAACCTTTTAGCCGTCACTCAAGAGGATGGTTCTTGGAGCGCTCAAGTTACACAGCCTCTGCCTGAAGGGGATTTTACTGTCGTTGCAGCTGTTATAGACGATGCGGGCAATGAGGCACAAGCAAGTACGGTTGGTAATGTAGATTTGACCGTAAGTATTAATTTTATTATTGATACAAATGATACTACGCCAACAATTAGCGGTACTACGCAAGATGTTGATGCAGGGGCGGTGGTTACAGTTACCTTTACAGGCAGTGACGGCGCAACAGAAACGGTGCAAGTTACAACAAATGCTGATGGTACATGGTCAATCGAAGCAACCGATGAGTTGGTAGAAGGTCAATTTACGGTGGTTGCAACAGTAACCGATGCTGCTGGCAACACAGCCTCTGCTACTGAAGTAGGTGAAATTGATTTAACTGATCCGGCAATTACTGTTAACCCAATTGCAGACACCAATGATACAACACCGAGTGTTACAGGTAGCGTAGTAGATGTTCCTCAAGGTACTGAGATCACTTTATTAATAACCGATAGTGACGGAAATCAGCAAACGATTACTGCAGTAACTAATGCGGATGGAAGCTATAGCGCCGATATACTTAATGAGCTTAGCGAAGGTGACTTTACAGTGACTGCTAGTGTAAGTGACGAAGCTGGTAATAGCAGTACAGCAA
Source organism: Pseudoalteromonas sp. S3785 (assembly GCF_005887365.1). Lineage (NCBI taxonomy): Bacteria > Pseudomonadati > Pseudomonadota > Gammaproteobacteria > Alteromonadales > Pseudoalteromonadaceae > Pseudoalteromonas > Pseudoalteromonas sp. S3785. The sequence continues at coordinate 14,303 of NZ_PNCT01000079.1, forward strand.
CGGTTACTGGCACCATAGATCTAACCGCACCTACCGTAACTATAGCTAATATTGATGATACAAACGATACAACGCCTACTATAAGCGGCTCTACACAAGGTTTAGCAGCGGGTAGTGTGGTTACTGTGATTGTTACAGATAGTGCAGGGGCTGAGCAGCAATTTATAACGGCTATAGATGGTGATGGCACATGGAGTATAGATGTCCCACAAGCATTAGCTGAGGGTGAGTTTAGTGTGGTGGCAAATGTAAGTGATAGTGCAGGTAATAGTGCGCAAGACTCACAAACGGGCACTATAGATTTAACTGCACCTACTATCAGTGTAAATGATTTTACTGACTCTAGCGATTCAACCCCTGTATTTAGTGGTACCACAACGGATGTTGAGCCTGGTAGCTCGATCACTGTACTCGTAACAGACTCAAATGGTGACTCGCAAACCCTGATAGCAGTCGTTGCAGAAGATGGATCTTGGCAAGTGGGAGCTACAGCCCCTATAGCTGAGGGAGAGTTCACAATAACGGCAACAGCCATAGATGCAGCGGGTAATGAAGCCTCAGCTACAACCACTGGCGTTATAGATACCACGGCACCAACCTTATCGGTAAACCCAGTGGGAGACACTAATGACACCACACCAACTATTTCAGGCACAGCAACCGGTGAGCCAGAGGGCACGGTTGTTACAATCACCGTAACGGATGAAGCGGGTAACCCGCAAACCATTACGACCGAAGTGCAAGCCGATGGCACCTTTAGTGTAGATGTGCCTAATGAGTTAAGTGAAGGTGAATTTACCGTTGAAGTATCGGTTACCGACATCGCTGGTAATGAAACCACAGCCACCACAACTGGTGAGGTTGATACCGCAGCGCCCACAGTGGTTATTGACCCAGTTGGTGACACTAACGACACCACACCGACTATTTCAGGCACAGCAACCGGTGAGCCAGAGGGCACTCT
>NZ_PNCT01000008.1:0-61254 GCF_005887365.1 Pseudoalteromonas sp. S3785
AAGAGGCGCTGCGCTTTAGAGAAGTAACTAGCATCTAGCGCGAGCAAGCACCGCGCCTACAACCTTCACTCCTCATTTACTCCTCTTTTTTCTCTTTGTGCAGTACATCATTTGAGTAATGAGAAGCTTCGCTACTAACGTGAGCAAGCACAACAAATAAAATGTTAACGTTAGCGTTTAAAGTATAAATCGATGGCTTTGGTGAGGAGTTCGTCGAGTTGCTCTTCGAAGGTATCTATATCAATCTCAAAATGGTTTAAATAGGCTTTGGCTTGCACTCGCGACAAGTTACGGTTTTTTACGCTGTACTGGCGCTCGTCTTTTTGTTTATCAAAACGCGGTAAAAACAAAAATTGCCCGTAATAAGGTGATTTAATGTGCTTATTAGCATAACGACAAAAGTCTTCTATGTGATCTGCGCCTTGCGGCCCTAAACACCCAGGCTCAACGCGGTACATTAAGCGAATTTTTTTGTCGTCTGCTAACTGCATAGTATGCCTTTTATAATTATCTAAAAAATAATACGCGGATTATTTTTCCGTCTTTTATTTGATAGCTCGAAACTAACTCAGAGCGTTTATCTACCACGTTTTCGTCTGTTGAACAGGTTTCTGATAGCTCGTGATCTATTACTATGTCGCCGTGCACAATACGCTTTATTGGCGAGCTATTAATGCACTTTAATTTTTTAAACATTAAGCCGTAACGGGCTATTAGCTTTTCTTTTCCTTTAAATAATAGCTCATTAGGGAAAATATAAAACTCTACATCTTCATCGTACATACGAATAAATTGCTCAATGTTACGTGCGTTATAAGCTTCAACTAATTGCTCTACAACAGCAAGCGACTCACGAGACTGCTTAGCTTTAGCTTGTTGTTTTGCAGTTAATGCTTCTTTGGCTTGGGTTACCGCTTTTTCTGCCTCGGCTACGGCCGCGGCTTTTTCTACTTTAGTTTTTGGTTTTTCTACCGGTTTAGGGGTTTCGCTACCTAGAACTTTTGAATCATCAGGTTTAGTTGTATCTACTTTTGGCGTTTTAAGCTTTGGGGCTTGGTACTCAAGTGTGTTTAACTTTTCATCTTTTGGTTGCGAACTGCTGGCTTGAGTAGAGCTTGACGCTTGCTCGGTGCTTTTTTGCTCTTGTTGACTCTCTTCGGTTTGATCTGCTGCGTAACTGATCAGGGCTACTGTGGCAATAAGCGTGGCAAAAATAATAGATAACGATTTCATAACTTTCCTAATATGAACATATAACGCTGTTAATGCTGCAACATAACAAATTTGAGCGTTTTCGGGTAGCAATTAAATGATTGTTATACACTTTACCAATACTGCTCAACCGTTATATGCCCTGGGTCTCTGCGACGATTTCGTTTAAAGTTTTTGGCTAAAAGTAATTCGGTTGTGTCTTTCACCATTTGTGGGTTACCGCAAATCATAAATTGGGCATTATCAGGCGTTGGCATGTGTGGGGTTTTACTAAACAGCTCACCGTTTTGAATTGCTGTAGTTATACGCCCTTTTAGGCCTTGCTGGGGCTCCTCACGGCTTACAACCGGAATATAACTAAGCTGTGTAGGGTGCGCGTTTGTAAGCGTGCGTATTAAGTTTTGGTAGCTTAAATCGGTATTAAAACGTACGCCGTGCACTAAGTTAATTTGTGTGTATTTTTGCCATACCTCTGGTTGCTGTAAAATAGATAAAAATGGCCCTATTGCGGTGCCTGTGCTTAACATCCATAACTGTTGGCTTGGCGGTATTTCGTCAAGGGTAAAAAAGCCAGTAGCACGTTGCTCTATTAATACAGTGTCGCCTGGTTTTAATTGCGCCAACTTAGGCGATAATAAGCCACCCTCTACATTAATAAGGTAAAATTCTAAATCGGGGTTATTAGGCGCGTTTACATAAGAATATGCCCGTGCAATACGCTTATCTCCATCCATAATCGAGAGCTTAGTAAACTGCCCTGCTTTAAATGGCTCTACGCTTGCGTTTACTACCAGGCTGAAAAGTGTATCGCTCCACCATGTTACTTTTTTTACGGTTGCATCTACCCAGTTAGACATAGTCAACTCCATAGCTTAACGCTTTAAAAATGATAAATGGTTGTAATTTATACACTAGCATTAACTTAAGTAGAGTGACACTGCGAGCAACTACTTTTTAAACATAACGTTTTTAATTTGGGTAACATTGGTTTTATTAAAAAGATGAGTAGCAGCGGCTTTATGCCGCGATAAATTAATAACAAACACGAAGTAAGTTCCTGCTACGCGCAAAGCTCATTTCCAGTAGACGCGTTTAAAAAGTGATTATGTCACCACCGAGAAGTGAAGGAGAAGAGCAGGAGAAGCTATTCGCCAATACCTGTGTTCTCTCTATGTAGCGCGAAGCGCCTCTGCGCCCTCTGTGGGAAATTAATGAGTAGCAGCAGCTTATGCCGCGAAAAATTTAATACCAAACGCGAAGTACGCTCCAGCTACGCGCCATACTCATTTTCTGTAGACGCGTTTAAAAGTGATTATGTCACCACCGAGAAGTGAAGGAGAAAAATAGGAGCAGTGACTAACTAATTTCTGTGTTTTCTCTGTGTAGCGCGAAGCGCCTCTGTGTTCTCGGTGGTGAAAACAAGTTAAGCCAATTATTCACAAAGAGGTTAAGAGACGCTCCGCTTTTAGAGGTAGAGAATAAGTGATTTAAAAATGATGAGCCAATCCCCATGTTCTCTGTGTAACGCTAAGAGCCTCTGTGTGCTTTGAGAGAATTAATGAGTAGCAGCGGCTTTATGCCGCGATAAATTAATAACAAACACGAGGTAAACTCACTGCTACTTGTTTGTTAATGCGCAGCTTGCTGGCGTTTTAAAAGCAACGCTTTTATAGGCATAAAAAAAGCCGCATAAAATGCGGCTTTGGGGGTTTAGTCTCACTTCACTTTGGGCGTGTCTCCAAAACTTAGTGAATACGTTACCAAGGAACTGTTTGCTAATTTAATAAAATTACGTTTATTAAATAGACTCTAATGCAATTTTAACCATTTCGTTAAACGTGCTTTGACGCTCATCGGCTGGTGTTGCTTCACCAGTGATCACGTGGTCACTTACCGTGAATAATGCCATTGCATTTGCACCGTACTCTGCTGCTACGCCGTATAAACCGGCTGTTTCCATATCGACAGCAAGTACACCTAGTTTATCTAGGTCTTTGTAAAATGTGTCGTCAGCTTGGTAGAAAGTATCGGTAGTAAATACGTTACCTACTTTTGCTTTTATGCCTAGCTCTTTAGCAGCGTTAACACCGTTTAAAAGTAGGTCAAAGTTAGCAATTGCTGAAAAATCGTAACCACGAACGCGTGCACGGTTTACATTTGAATCGGTGCTTGCACCTTGTGCAAAAATTACGTCGCGAATTTTAATATCTGTACCAATACCACCACAGGTACCAATACGGATAATATTTTTAACGCCAAAGCTTACAATTAACTCACGCGCATAAATAGACATAGATGGTATGCCCATGCCCGAACCCATTATACTTACCGGTTTACCTTTGTATGTGCCTGTAAAGCCGTACATGTTACGTACACCAGTTACTTGTACTGCATCATCTAAAAAGTTTTCAGCAATGTACTGTGCACGAAGCGGATCGCCCGGCATTAATACTGTTTCAGCAAAGTCACCAACGTTTGCACTAATATGCGGAGTACTCATTAATTGTTTTTCCTTTTTATTTAGGCGCGTTAAGCTTATTTAAAAAGCCGTCGCCGTATTCAAGTGCAGGTAAGTTAAACCACTGTGCAAGGGTTTGACCTATATCTGCAAAGCTATTGCGCTCGCCAAGCGGGGTATTTTGCATGCCCGGTTGATAAGCTATAACTGGTACATATTCGCGGGTGTGCTCAGAACCTGGAAAGGTTGGGTCACAGCCGTGATCTGCAGTGATCATTAATACATCATCTGCATTTAATTGGTTTAGTATAGTTGGTAAGTAATCGTCAAATTCTTTTAATGCTTTTGCATAACCAACTGGGTTACGACGGTGGCCAAACTTTTCGTCAAAATCAACTAAATTGGTAAAAATTAAGCTGTTGTCTGGCGCGTTTGCTAATACTTCGCTGCTTTTTTCAAGCAAATTCATTAGCCCTGGGGCTTTATGTTTTTGCGTAATACCTTGGTGTGCATATATATCAGCAATTTTACCAATGCTTATTACTTCACCACCGTGATTAGATAACACATCTAACAATGTTGGCGACGGCGGCAATACAGAATAATCACGACGATTACCTGTGCGAGCAAAGTCTGCATTGCTTGTGCCTAAAAATGGCCTAGCTATAACACGACCTATATTTAGCTTGTCGAGTAATTCGCGAGCAATTTCACAAATTTCGTAAAGTCGCTCTAGACCAAATGACTCTTCGTGAGCAGCTATTTGAAATACGCTATCTGCAGAGGTATAACAAATTGGCTTACCTGATTTTACGTGCTCTTCACCAAGTTGCTCTAAAATGGTGGTGCCTGATGCATGGCAGTTGCCTAAAATACCAGGAATACCCGTGCGGGCTATAAATTCATCTACAAATTCTTGTGGGAAACTCGGCTGTGTTTTAGGAAAATAACCCCAATCAAATAACACGGGTACGCCGGCCATTTCCCAATGCCCTGAAGGCGTATCTTTACCGCTTGAAAGCTCTTTTGCATAACCCCATGCACCTTGTGATGCTTGACGGTCAGAAACTAAACACGTTTCGCCACCTGCTGCCTCACAGGCATCAATTAAACCTAATTTAGATAAATTAGGTAACGATAACGCTTTTCCTGTTTCATCGTGGTATGCTTTTAACAAGTGGGCAAGTGTATTTGCTCCAACATCACCAAATTTGTCTGCATCGGGTGCTGCGCCTATACCTAGGCTGTCTGCCATTAAGATGATTGCTCTTGCCATGTTGACCTCACTTTGCTTCTAGGTGGTTACTTTATCCGCTGAACGAATTTTCCGTACAGGACATAAGTCCTGTTTCATAAAAGCTAAACATTATAAATTTGCGTTCTTAAGCAAAGCAAAAGAGATTATTCGTGTCTTTTTTGCTATTGTGATCAACCAAACAACTTTTCCTTTTCTGTGTGGGTGAGAACTTTAGTGACACGAACTATTATAGCTATTGCTGGCGCATCGGCGTCGGGCAAATCTCTTTTTAGCCAAACTATTTACAATGAGTTGGTTAATGAGCTTGAACCAGGCGCTATCGCCATTATTGAAGAAGATGCTTATTACAAGGATCAGTCGCATTTGCCTATGGAACACCGTACGCAAACTAACTACGACCATCCGGATGCATTTGAACATGAGTTAATGTTAGAACATTTAACTCAGCTTCGTAGTGGTAACTCTGTCGAAGTACCTACTTATGATTATGCACAACACACACGAAGCGATGAAACTCGCCGCGTTGCTGCAGCTAAAATTTTAATAGTAGAAGGTATTTTATTATTAAGTGATAAAGCACTTAATAAAGAATTTGATATTAAGGTGTTTATAGATACCCCCCTTGATATTTGCTTAATGCGTCGTATGCAACGAGACATGGAAAAAAGAGGTAGAACATTACAATCTGTTGTTGAGCAATATCAGGCAACTGTTAGACCGATGTTTTATCAATTTATTGAGCCTTCAAAGCATAACGCTGATTTGGTTGTGACTCGAGGCGGTATGAACCGCGTTGCGATTGATATTATTAAAAGTAAAATTAAGTATTTACTACAAGAATAATAACGGGAAACATCTGTATGACAACATTTATGAGCTTAGTAGGCATGTTTGTACTACTAAGTATTGCTTTTGCGGCGTCGACTAATCGCAAAGCAATAAACTTACGCACCGTAGCGATAGCCTTTGCTATGCAAGTAGTTATTGGTGGGTTTGTACTGTTTTTTGAAGCAGGCAAAAATGTGTTAGCAAGTATGTCTAGTGCCGTTTCTTCGGTTATTAGTTTTGCAAACGATGGGATTGGATTTTTATTTGGCCCACTTGCTTCGCAAGACACGCTAGGTTTTATTTTTGCTATTCAAGTTTTACCGGTCATTGTGTTTTTCTCAGCACTTGTTGCTGTGCTTTATCACATTGGCATTATGGATTGGATAATTAAAATTTTGGGTGGCGGTTTACAAAAATTATTGAAAACCTCACGCACAGAATCGCTCTCAGCAACGGCTAATATATTTGTAGGCCAAACTGAAGCACCTTTAATCGTTAAGCCGTTTATAGCAACCATGACTAAGTCTGAGTTGTTTGCAGTAATGGTAGGTGGCTTAGCCACGGTAGCAGGCTCTGTAATGGCAGGTTACGTAATAATTGGTGTAGAGCTTAAGTATTTAATTGCCGCTAGCTTTATGGCTGCACCAGGTGGGTTTTTAATGGCTAAAATGATTGTGCCAGAAACCGAAACACCTAAAGATACGCTTGCAGAGTTAGATAGCGATGAAGACAAGCCAGTTAATGTTATTGATGCAGCAGCATCAGGCGCAGCTAACGGCATGCATTTAGCGCTAAATGTGGGCGCAATGCTATTAGCTTTCGTAGCATTAATAGCGTTATTAAACGGCTTATTAGGCGGAATTGGAGGGTGGTTTGACTATCCTACTTTAACGCTACAAGAAATTTTAGGTTATGTATTTGCCCCTGTTGCATGGTTACTTGGCGTACCATGGGATGAGGCAATCATAGCAGGTAGTTTTATTGGTCAAAAGTTAGTAGTAAATGAGTTTGTTGCTTACTTAGACTTTATAAATTATCGCGATACGTTAAGTGCGCACACTCAAGCAATTGTAACATTTGCCTTGTGTGGGTTTGCTAATCTATCGTCGATAGCTATTTTACTAGGTGGATTAGGCGGTATGGCGCCTAGTCGGCGAAAGGATATCGCACGCTTAGGGCTCAGAGCAGTGTTAGCAGGATCTATGGCTAACCTTATGAGCGCAGCAATTGCTGGGTTTTTCCTCTCGCTAGCTTAGAAACTTAATGAGATGAACACCGGTGTTGCAAAACAAGAAGATAGTACTTTAAGGGGTTAAAGCACTATCTGACTTGAACGATACTTCACCAAGGGCCGTAAGGCCCTTTTATCGTTTTAGGGCTATTAAAAACTTACTCCTTTTAGTTAAATAAGCACTAGCCTTTGTCCCTCCCTCAACGAGCTGTTTACTCAAACACCCGTAATAAATAAACTTTTTCTCATAAATCCTTTTAATTATTGGTAAATTTGCAATCTTAGACCACACTTAGTAGTAATTTTTTGCTGTAACGTTGCTGCATCTTTTGCACATAAGTGGCGTGTGTTTTGCTTATGAGCTATTAGTCACAAAACTATCAAAAAATAAAACCTATTTACTTTTTGCTATGTGATGGCCAGCTAAGCGTTGTATTCGTTATTGAACACTATGAGATGAACTTAATTAATGCGTGTAATTGTATCTTTATTGCTGTTTTTTTCTTTTTTTAGCTTTGCTTCATCCAAGCAAATTTTAGTCGTTACGGAGCTTTCACCACCGCATCAAACCCTCGTTAATGGAGAGGTGTCAGGCTCTGGCACTGCGTTCATACGCGACATTTTTAAAGCTGCTGGCTTATCTCCCGACATTCATATGTACCCTTGGGCGCGTGCTTATAAATTAGCAACAACAGTGGATAATACATTTATATATAGCCTCGCCAGAACCCCAGAACGAGAGGCTAAGTTTCACTGGATAGGCGCTCCAGTAGGTCATTTTGAACTAGGGTTTATTAGCTTAAGTAGTCGCTCAGATATAAGTATTTCAACAACTGAGGATGCTAAAAAATATAAAATTGCGATGCAGCGTAACGATTTTGCAACAGATACGTTATCGAAAATAGGCTTTGAGGTGGTACTAACCTCTGACATAAAAAAATCATATGCGCTGTTGTTAGCAAATAAAGTCGACTTAATTGTAGATGATAAAAACTTTATGGTTAAAATGGTAGAGTACTTAGGCTATGAAAAAAACCATTTAAGCTTTCTTTATAAAGTGGATGAATTAACCATTAATGCATACTTAGCCGCCAACATAAATACTGATCTAAAATATATAAAGGCCCTTAATGAAGCCTATTTTGAGGTAGTAAAAACAACGCCCCTACCCTATGATATTTAGCCTTGACTAGTTTTCATAGGGGGCCATAAAATATGCCAGTCCTCGCTGTTGCACAAGCTTGTTATACGCAATTTCAAAGCGCTTGGTAACCTCTAAAGGCACTTGTTTATTAAACGCCAAATAGTTATCTTTTAGAGAAGGCGGAACAGGTAGCTCATACAGTTGTTCAACATTACTTAGCGATAAACCATATGCCTTAAGTTGGTTATTAACGACTTGCTCCGATCCTATAATTAAATCTAAGCTCTTTTTTATAAATAGCTCAATATACTCTTGCTCTTGTGCCACTACTAAGAGGTTTTTGCCGCGTTCAAAACCCGCCTTTTCGACTAGGGTGCCATATATATCGCCTCTAACAATACCTAAAGTATAACTTTTAAGCTCGCTCAAACTAGCGCTCTGTACTTGATTGTTACCAGCCAATTTATAAAAGTAGGTTTTACCTGAAACTAATGGCCCTAACCAATTGAATACACTTACCCGGTTTTCATGTTTAGCTACAGAAAAGATTGCTGAGTGGGGGTCTAACGACACAGACTTCATAGCACGCGCAAAGGGCTGCACTTTAAATGTGCATTCTATGTTTGCGTCAATGCATAATGTATTTACGATATCAAAATTTACACCAGTCAAAACACCTTCATCGTTTAAAAAGTTATACGGTGCAAAATGATCAGTATATATAGTTAGCTTAAAGCTATTTGCCAAAACAGATTGTATGCAAAATATAAAAAGGAGTGAAAGTAAGGCTTTTAAAATAACAACACCACAATAAATATAATAAATTTTTACAAAAGAATAGGTGTTTAGGTAGGACAGTCAAATTTTAGGCACAAAAAAAGCGCCTTAAGCGCTTTTTTTTATTTTTACTTTAACAGTAAAAATTATAACGGAGTGATGTTATCCGCTTGAGGACCTTTTTGACCTTGTGAAAGAGTGAACTCTACACGTTGGCCTTCAGCTAAAGTTTTGAAACCTTCGCTTTTGATTGCTGAGAAGTGTGCAAAAACGTCTGGGCCGTTTTCTTGCTCGATGAAACCAAAACCTTTAGACTCGTTAAACCACTTAACTGTACCTGACACGATGTTAGACATTGTAATATCCTGATATAAAAATAAAAAATATGCTCATAAGAGCGGGTGTAGCAAAAAATGAGATGGTACTTAAAAACTTCAGGACGGTACTACAAGTATTACTTATACAACAACGAAATAAAGATTTATAAACTATCATGCTTTCTTTCTAGCTGCGGCCCACTATATAGAGTTAACTATTTATGTCAAGCCTTTATGGTAATACAATTAATAAATAGTGCTTGGGCTTTGCTATAAATAGCCTCGCAACTAACCTGAAACCTAACCACAGCAAGGCTTTTGTAGTTAACGTGCTTGTTTAAACTGCACACTATTAAATTCTCAGCTTTTGTCGACCCCTTTGAGAGCCCCTATTTATAAGCATACCCACCATTGGAAATAACATCACCCTCAGCTGCCACGTTTAATTGCGCCAAAACCTATGTACGTTAGCGCCTTTGTAACATCCACTGCATGCGTTAAAAGTGTATTGTTACCAAACGGTGAAAATATATACTGCGGCCTACGCAAAGTGCATTACTACTTACTCCAAAAGCACTTTAGCTGTACTTGTTGGTACAAACTAAAAATCTGTATTCAGCAATGATACACGCCTAATAAATTACCCTACTCATACAAGCAGCTGCACTTTGCAGTTGTATAAAAAAGTAGATAAGCTACTGGTACTTATCTATTTAGCGCTGGAGTGTGTTTTGCTAAATAAATGCTTTATTTCGTCTGTTGTTTTTTTATCTGGGTGTTTAATGCCATTACAATCTTCTTTTGCTAAGCCTACTCTGTCTCTTGAGCAACAACTGGGGCAAAAACTAATACTCGATTTACGCTATTTTTGTCAACAAGGGTCAAGCAAACAATGTAGAACACCGGTTACGTCTCTCCCTGATGAACTAGCAGCGGCCATTACAAAGCATAATATTGGTGGGGTAATTTTATTTTCTGAAAACACCCAATCTATTGAGCAAACCATTAACCTTAATAGCCAATTACAAAATGCTGCTAGCAAGTCGAGCTCTAAACTGCCGTTATTTATTTCAATAGATCAAGAAGGCGGGCGCGTTGCTAGACTGCCTCGCGACGTGGCCACCTCATTTACTGGTAACATGTCTATTGGGGCTACATATGAAAAGCACGATACAAAATACGCGACGCAAATAGCGACGGTTATAGCAAAAGAACTTAAATCTTTAGGTATTAATGTGAACTACGCTCCCACCGTAGATGTAAACATGAACCCAGACAACCCTGTAATTAATGTACGCTCATTTGGTGAAAATCCAGCTTTGGTCAGTAAGCTTGGCGCAGCCCAAGTTGCAGGGTACGAAAACAATGGGGTAATAACGTCGTTAAAGCACTTCCCAGGGCACGGCGATACCAACGTAGATAGCCATACAGGCTTGCCACAAGTTAACCATTCTAAAGAAGAAATTTACAAGCAAGATCTCGCTCCATTTAAGGATATTATTGCTACGCAAAACCCGGGGATGATTATGACGGCGCATATTCAATACCCACAGCTCGATAGCAGTACATTTGTTAGTACTAAAGGCAAAAGTATGATTAAGCCTGCCACTATGTCGCGTACTATTATTACTGATATTTTACGAGGCGAGTTAAAATATCAAGGCGTAGTTGTTACCGACGCACTTGATATGGCTGGCATTAGCGATTTTTTCACTCCAACCCAAGCGGTTATTAATACTTTTGCAGCAGGCGTAGATTTAGCCCTAATGCCCATAGAAATAAGAACACCGGATGATTTAAACGCACTAGACGAACTCATGGATGAACTAATCGCAGCGGTTAACAGCAACCAGCTAAATAAAAACGAAGTGGCTCAATCGGCTGCGCGTATAACAACGTTAAAAAATAAGTTTAAATTAACGACCAAGTTAGACCCATTAAGCACGTTAGCTAAAGCAAAAAATATTATTGGCTCTAAAGCTCATCGAAAAATAGAAGCCGAGCTTGCCGTAAACGCCATTACCGAGGTTAAAAATAATAATAACGCATTACCCCTTAACTTAACTAAAGGGCAGCATGTACATATTATTATGCCCGACACACGAAAATGCATGGCTATGCAACAAGCACTTAGCGCAACAAGTTCCATTACGCTTAAATATAGTTGCAGCAGTTTGCAAGGCTTTGACCCAGTAAAAGCACATAACTTAATTAAAAACGCGGATATTGTTATCGCGGGCAACGCCACACCGAACCAAAGTGCAGTAGAGATTGGCGGAATGGATGATTTAAAAGACAATCCTCGCTTTGCGCTCAATACGGCAGAGCAACCTAAAGCGCTGGCATCTTTACTGGATATTGCAGCATCAGTGAATAAAAAAACAATTTTTATAAGCTTACGTGCCCCCTACGACATAGCGCAGTTTGGTAGCAAAGCTGATGCAGTGCTTGCTTCTTATGCGTACAATATAGATACAGATAAAAACAATGCGGTTGCAGGGCCTGCATTTACAGCGCTAGCAAAGGTATTGTTGGGTAATGTAGCGGCTCACGGCGTGCTGCCTGTTACCATAAAATAATAAAAACAAGGGATATAAAATGAAACTTAATTGCGATTTAGGCGAGAGCTTTGGCGCATGGAAAATGGGGTTAGATGATGAGGTAATGCCTCATATTGATATGGCGAATATTGCTTGTGGGTTTCATGCTGGTGACTCAGATGTCATCGCTGATACATTATATTTAGCAAAGCAGCATAACGTTCAAATAGGTGCGCATCCAAGTTATCCCGACCAACAAGGTTTTGGTAGGCGCTCTATGGCGCTGAGTGCGCAAGAACTGATTAATTGCTTACATTACCAAATTGCTGCCCTTGATGGCATGACCAAAGTGCAAGGCTTAACACTTAGCTATGTTAAGCCACATGGTGCTTTGTATAACGATATGATGAAAAACGATCATATTTTACAAACGGTTATTACAGCCGTTGCGCACTACCCGTCGCCATTAAAGCTCATGCTACTAGCCACTAAAGACTCTGCTAAACACTCTTTAGCCGCAAACAGTTTAGGCGTTGAGCTAATTTTAGAAGCCTTTGCCGACAGGCAATACACAGATGAAGGACACTTAGTATCTCGCCACCTTGAGGGCAGTGTTCACGATAAACCAGCGCTTTTAGCGCAAGTAAAACAGCTTTTAAACGATGGCACAGTCACCACCCGCTCAGGCAGTACACTTAATTTAAACGCTAACAGCTTATGTGTACATGGCGACAACGCAGCCGGTATTGCACTTATTAAAGAAATTAAATCCCTGTGTGAATTAACTTAATAACTCATACTTTCGAGCTGTAAAGCCCCTTTACAGCTTTAACTCGTAGTTACAAATTATTGTTTCACCGCATTGCGCTTTTCATCCTTTCCCTGCTGACATATAACTATGTATACAAAAAACACAACAGGGAATACAAATGAAGACGCTTATAGCACTAAGTTTAAGTAGCAGTTTATTACTAGCTAGTAGCCAGTTAGCTTTTGCAAAGGACAACACATTACAGCTACAAGATGTGTTTAATCTTGAATATGCCAATCAAATTGATATAACCGACGATGGTAAAACGGTGTACTTTGTACGTAATCGTATGGATATAAAAACCGACCGTAAAGTCAGTAATATTTGGTCAGTTGATTATAAAACCAAACAACTACAGCCGCTTACCTCTGGCGTACATATGGATCACTCCCCAGTACTTTCACCTGATGGCCAGCGCCTTGCATTTATATCTAACCGCGATGGTAGCAGCCAAATTTATATAAAATGGCTTAAAACAGGTGCTGTAGCAAAAATAAGTAACCTAACCAGCAGCCCACGTGCAATTACTTGGAGCCCTAATTCTAATCAGCTTATTTTTAGTATGTTTGTGCCCAGTAGCAGTGCCGCACCTGTAAGTTTGCCTGGAAAGCCTAAAGGCGCGACGTGGGCCAAACCAGCAAAATTTATAGACGATGTCTACTACCGAGCCGACGGTGGAGGCTACACACAAAAAGGCTATAATCAATTATTTGCTATAGATGCCAACGGCGGTAATGCAAAGCAGCTTACACACGATAAGTTTGATAATGCGGGTGAAGTAAGTTTCAGTAAAAACGGTAAAGCCCTTTATTTTTCTGCCAATCGCCATGAACAAAATCAATTAAAACCAATCAATAGTGAAATATACCAACTTAATTTAACCACCCTAGACATCAAGGCCATTACCAACCGCAATGGGCCAGATCAACAACCTAAAGTATCTCCCGATGGGCGTTACTTAGCGTATACAGGGTATGACGATAAACGTACTAATTACGAAAACACGCAACTTTATATTCGCGATTTAAAGTCTGGTAAAACAACAAGCCTAACCCCTAACTTTGATAGAAGCGTGGGACAAATTAAATGGAGTGCTAATTCTAAAGGGGTTTACTTTAGCTACGCAGATGAAGGTCAAACCACCCTTGCCTATCAGCCTCGCAGTGGCAAACGTAGAGTAATCACTGAGCAAATTGGCAGTGTTGCTTTTGGCCGCCCCTACTCAGGGGGTGACTTTGATATAAGCGAAGATGGCGACATTGCTTTTACACTTGCCGATACTCAGCGTCCTGCAGATATAGCCACTATAAAACGCGGTAAAGTTCAGCGCCTCACCACACTCAATGCCGATGCACTAGGCGATAAACAACTGGCAAAAGTAGAAGAAATTTGGCTTAAATCAAGCCACGATCAATTACCGATTCAAGGCTGGGTAGCCTATCCACCAGGCTTTGATAAATCAAAAAAATACCCACTGGTACTAGAAATTCACGGCGGCCCTGTAGCTAACTACGGCCCGCATTTTAGTACCGAGGTGCAATTATTTGCAGCCAAAGGTAACGTGGTTTTATACATGAATCCTCGTGGCAGCGATTCATACGGTAAAGCCTTTGCGCAGACAATTCATCATAATTATCCCAGTAACGATTTTGACGATTTAATGACCGGTGTTGATGCGCTAATAGCAAAAGGCTTTATTGATGAGTCTAAACTATTTGTTACCGGTGGCTCAGGCGGTGGTGTATTAACCGCATGGATTGTAGGTCACACTGATAGGTTTGCCGCTGCCGTAGTTGCAAAACCTGTTATTAATTGGATCAGTTTTGTACTAACTGCCGATTTCTATCCATTCTTCGCTGATTACTGGTTTCCGGGTAAGCCTTGGGATCATATGGAGCATTACATGAAACGCTCTCCTATTAGCTATGTAGGGAACGTAACAACTCCCACTATGCTTTTAACAGGTGAGTCTGATTACCGTACTCCAATTTCAGAAACTGAGCAATTTTACCAAGCTCTTAAGCTCCAAGGCGTTGATACTGCGATGGTACGTATACCTAATGCCTCGCATGGAATTACAGCTCGCCCTTCTAATTTAATGACCAAAGTCGCTTATATCCAATGGTGGTTTGATAAACATACAAACAAAAAGTAAGTACTGTGACTAAATTTAATATTAGCCACCTCTGCGTGGCTAATATTTTGCTAAAACTGTAAACCCCCTTTACAGTTTTAATATTTAACCATATCGGACTTAGGTGGTTTTCAGTTAGTAAAATTTCGGTTTATTGTGTTTTTAATGGTTTGAGTTAGTAAAAAATCGGTTTGAGTCACTGTTTATAAGCGCTCAGTTAGTAAAAAAATGTTTTATAACAGAGCTTAGTTAGTAAAAATTCGGTTTATTATTTTACTTAATACCTGTTATAAACTTAAAAACGGTTGTTTTCTTTTGTTTTTTCCTCTATTTCATCGTATTTAAAGTAAAAATAAGCTATTAAATCAGGCCAACTTAAAAGCTAGTTAAATTCTGATCTCAAAATAACTGAGCTAGTTAAAAGCTGATCTAAACCTTAAACAGTGATACCAATCCGCCTATTTAAGTGAACAATTTTGAAGATGGAAGACGTGTAAATAGCTAAGCAAAAATGAGCTATTTAGTTGCTCTTGGAAATTGCCCCTGCCTTGCTTTGCCTCCATGCAGTCGTAAATGAGAGTTTTTTAACGCCAATAACGACACGTTTAACTCTCGAAGTGATTAAGCCTTATTGCTGAATAGTATTAATAATCAGCCACAAAAAAAGGGCCGTAAGGCCCTTGAGTAACACTATCTAGAAACGTTAAAACTGATTCATGGTGTTATCTTCACCACCGGCTTTAAGTGCGTTCTCACCAGAGAAGTACTCTTTGTGTGTATCGCCAATATTTGAGCCAGCTAAATCTTGGTGCTTAACTGAAGCTTGCTCACGGCGTATTTCTTGACGTTGTACATCGCGTACATAGGCAAGCATCCCCATGTCACCAAAGTAGCCTTCTGATAAAATATCGGTGCTTAGTGCAGCCGTATGATAAGTAGGTAGCGTGATTAAGTGATGGAAAATACCTGCTTCACGTGCGCCATCACGCTGGAAGTTTTGTACTAGTACATCCGCTTCGGCTGCAAGCTCTGTAGCGTCCATTTCTGGTGCCATAAATCCTTTGTTATCGCAAAGAGTTGGGTACGCGCTTACATCTTTACCTTCTTCTACCCACTGTTGATACACTTGCTCACGGAATTTAAGTGTCCAGTTGAATGATGGTGAATTGTTATAAACAAGTTTAGCGTCCGGTACTTGTTCTTTAACGCGGTTTACTAGCTCTGCAATTTGCTTAACATGTGGTTTTTCGGTTTCAATCCACAATAAATCAGCGCCTGATTGTAAGCTTGTAACACAATCGAGTACTACGCGGTCTTTTTCAGTGCCTTCGCGGAACTGATACAAGCCGTTTTCTAAACGCGTTGGCTTACATAATTGGCCATTAATTTTCATTGCCGTATCACCTTCGTTTAAATCATCTACACCGTTAATAGGCGTGGTTTCTAAAAACGCATTGTATTGGCTAGCTAAGTCGCCTGGTGTTTGCGACACAGGCACTTTTTGCGTAAGGCTTGCACCTAATGAGTCGGTACGCGCAACAATAATCCCGTTATCAATTCCTAGCTCTAAAAATGCGTAACGTACAGCATTAATTTTTGCTAAAAAATCTTCGTGCGGAACAGTTACTTTACCTGCTTGATGGCCACACTGTTTAGCGTCAGACACTTGGTTTTCTATTTGAATAGCGCAGGCACCCGCTTCAATCATCTTTTTAGCAAGTAGGTAGGTTGCTTCTTCGTTACCAAAACCTGCATCAATATCAGCAATAATGGGCACTACATGTGTCTCAAAGTTATCGATTTTATTAAGTACCGCTTGCACATCGCCGCCATTGGCTTTGGCT
The DNA here is from genome assembly GCF_005887365.1 of Pseudoalteromonas sp. S3785. Lineage (NCBI taxonomy): Bacteria > Pseudomonadati > Pseudomonadota > Gammaproteobacteria > Alteromonadales > Pseudoalteromonadaceae > Pseudoalteromonas > Pseudoalteromonas sp. S3785. The sequence continues at coordinate 16,555 of NZ_PNCT01000008.1, forward strand.
TCATCAAGCTCGTTAAATAAGTGGTCTAACTCTCGTGCATCGGCTTGCTTTAAAAACGTATAAATCTCTTCAATGAGTGCCGGCACAGAGGTTTTTTCGTGCATACTTTGATCCGGTAACGGGCCAAATGCAGAGCGAAGCGCAGCAACCATCCAACCACTTAAGTAAACATAACTGCGCTTAGTTGTTTTTTGATGACGCTTTATTGCCATCATCATTTGTTGCGCAGTAAAACCATGCCAGCAACCTAAAGACTGCGTGTATTGGCTGGTGTCTCTATCGTAAGCGGCCATATCTTCACGCATTACATCTGCGGTGTATTGTGCAATTTCAATCCCAGTACGAAAACGGTTTTGTAAACGCATGCGACTTGCATACTCTGGGTTAATGGCTTTCCATGCGCTACCTTGAGATTGGCAAAGTGTTGCTAGAGTATCGGTTTCACGTGTGTATGTTGTCATAATAAAATCCTTCGAACGGGTCTATAAATTATTTAAATTATTGTGAGAGTGGCTAGGAGTGTGTGCTCCGTATCGCTTAATTCAACATTAGGCTTATTTTTTAGATTTAGTAAATTTATAGTTGTTATTACCGCTATATTTTTTATGAATGGCTAAAAAGCACGCACTGAGCCTTTTTTGCGTTATGGTTGCTTTAACGCACACAACAACACCGCGACCGTTTAAGGAAGGTAAATATGGCACACACTCTCACACACTCAGGGCTAAGCGTAGATACACAGCTGGCCAACTTTGTAAAAACTCAGCTACTCCCAGGCACGCACCTATCAGAGCAGCAGTTTTGGCAAAGCTTTGCAAATATAGTACAAACGCTTACCCCACAAAATAACGCCCTACTCGCTAAGCGCGAGCAATTACAGCAACAAATAGATGACTACCATAAAGAACATAAAACGTGGGATAGCGCGCACTACCAAGCATTTTTAAAAGAGATTGGTTACCTAGTACCCGAGCCTGTAGACTTTGCCATAGAAACGCAAAATGTAGAGCCCGAAATAGCGCTTAGTGCAGGCCCTCAGCTTGTTGTGCCTGTTAGTAACGCACGCTTTGCGCTTAATGCGGCTAACGCACGCTGGGGCTCGTTATATGACGCCCTTTACGGCACAGATGTACTCAGTGAAGACGACGGGGCTGAAAAAGGCACTACGTATAACCCAGTTCGTGGTTTTAAAGTAATGGCGTATGCGCGCCAATTTTTAGATAAAGCCCTCCCCCTTAAAAATGGCTCACACATAGAAAGTACCAACTATTCCATTGTTGAAGGAGCCTTGTCTATCACCTTAAGAGACAGCTCGCATACCCAACTAAAAAACCCCGAGCAACTTATTGGTTACCAAGGGGAGGCGCAAAACCCAAGCGCAATTTTATTAAAAAACAATGGCCTGCATGTAGAGCTACAAATAGATCACCATCACCCTATCGGTCAAGCTGATAAAGCAGGCCTAAAAGACGTACTGCTTGAAGCTGCTCTAACAACCATTATGGATTGCGAAGACTCTGTTGCCGCAGTAGATGCCGAGGATAAAGTACAAGTTTATAAAAATTGGCTTGGCTTGATGCAAGGTAACTTAGTTGAATCGTTTAAAAAAGGTGATAAAACCATAGAGCGTACCTTACAAAACGATAGGCAATATACCGCCCTTGATGGCAGTAGCCTTACACTAAAAGGCCGCAGCATGATGTTTGTCCGTAATGTGGGCCACTTAATGACAAACCCCGCCATTACCGACATTTACGGCCAAAACGTATTTGAAGGTATTATGGATGCAATGTTTACAGCGACCGCCGCCCTGCACGATTTAAATAAACACTCAGGCATTAAAAATACCAGTGCGCAAAGTATCAATATTGTAAAACCAAAAATGCATGGCCCTGAAGAAGTTGCTTTTACAAATACACTTTTTACCATGGTAGAAGATGCGCTTAGCTTGCCAAGAAACACCCTTAAAATGGGAATTATGGATGAAGAGCGCCGTACTTCTGTCAATTTAAAGGCGTGTATACATGCAGCCAAAGCGCGCGCAGTATTTATAAACACCGGCTTTTTAGACCGCACCGGCGATGAAATTCATACATCAATGCACGCAGGGGTCGCTTTGCCAAAAGCTGCTATTAAAACTCAGCCGTGGATCAAAGCGTACGAAGATCGTAATGTTGATACAGGCCTTGCTTGTGGCCTAAGTGGTAAAGCGCAAATAGGCAAAGGTATGTGGCCAATGCCAGATAAAATGGCCCTTATGATGGAGCAAAAGCTGGCTCATGTGCAATCTGGCGCTAATACCGCGTGGGTGCCCTCGCCTACCGCTGCCACTTTGCACGCTATGCATTATCACGATGTAGATGTATTTACCGAGCAAAAAGAAATTGCCAAACGCGGCATGGCAAGCCTTACAGATTTACTTACACCGCCTTTAATGGCCCAGCCGCAAACGCTCAGTAAAGAAGATATTCAAAGTGAGCTTGAGAACAATGCACAAGGCATTTTAGGCTATGTAGTACGTTGGATAGACCAAGGCATTGGCTGCTCAAAAGTGCCTGATATTAATCACATAGGTTTAATGGAAGACAGAGCAACCTTACGAATTTCAAGCCAACATATGGCAAATTGGCTACAGCATGGGGTGTGTACACAGCAACAAATAGAGTCGATTATGGCTAAAATGGCCAAGGTAGTCGATGGCCAAAATGAGCACGATAGTGCGTATAAGCCAATGGCGCAAACCCAAGAGTCACTTAAAAATAGTATTGCTTATCAAGCCGCTTTAGCGCTTGTATTAGAAGGTGCTAAGCAGCCAAGTGGCTACACCGAGCCCCTATTACACAGCTACCGCTTAAAATATAAAGCAAAACACCATAACCTAGCTGAATAGCTAACATTTATTTAATGCAAAAAAAGCGCGTTTTGCCTACACAAAACGCGCTTTTTGTTTATTTAAAGCTAACTGTAGTTTTGCTTTAAATTAATTTTTAACAATTGCATTGTGATATACGTTTTGTACGTCATCACAGTCTTCAAGCATATTGATGAACTTATCAAAGTTAGCAATTACTTCTTCGTCTTCGATTTCAACATGTACTTGCGGCACAAATGTAATTTCGTCTACTTCAAAGTTGATCCCTTCAAAGTTTTCCTCAAGTGCTTTTTTTGCTTTGTAGTATTCAGTATGTGGTGCAAATACCGACACTTTGCCATTTTCAACTTCAACATCAGTTACATCAACATCAGCCATCATAAGTGCTTCAAGTACGACTTCGTCGTCATCACCAGCAAAACCCAGTACAGCAAGGTGATCAAACATATGTGCAACACAGCCCGGAGTACCAATTTTTGAATCTGTTTTGGTAAACGGCAAACGAACATCTTTAATTGTGCGGTTTGGGTTATCTGTTAAACAGTCAACAATAACCATGCAGTTGCCTGGGCCGTAGCCTTCGTAACGTGCAGGAGAATAATCTTCCCCTGCCCCGCCGGCTGCTTTTTCGATTGCTTTTTCTATTACGTGAGCGGGTACCTGGTCTTTTTTTGCTTTTTCTATAAGGCGACGCAGTGATTGATTAACATCGGGATCTGGTTCGCCATTTTTAGCGGCAACATAAATTTCTTTACCGTACTTTGAGTTAACTTTAGTTTTTGCGTTGGCTGTTTTAGCCATCGAGCTCTTACGGACTTCAAATGCTCTGCCCATCTTGTGCCTCTAATCAATACGTTAATTTTACCAATATTTTACCAATTCAAATCCTATTGGGCTAGTTATGATATTTAAATAAAGCAAGGTTTATTACACAAAAAAACCACTGAAAGCCTATTTAACATAACTCAACTTTTTGAGAGTAACTTTCAACTAAAGTCACTAATTCAATAAAGTCGCGTAAAACGTAGTCAGCCTGATCGGCATAAACAGGCACCATATTAGGCGCATACAAACAAGCGCGCATATTGGCATTATGTGCAGCCTGGATATCGTATAAAAAGTCCCCAACATATAACAAATTGCTGGCACTGATATTCCAAAGTGTTGCAATTGCGTTTAAGGCACTGGGATCGGGTTTGGCAGGAGCATCACTACGGGTCAATACTGTTTCAATGGGGAGCGGATTATTTTGCAGCTTTATTGCCGCCGCTTTATCAAAATTACGAGTCACAATTGCCATAGGAATATTTTTAGCCTTTAAAGCATTAACGGCTTCGGTAACCCCTGGCAATATAGTCGCAAATTGAGCATCTTGTAGCTCATGTTGATGCACTATATTCATCGCCTCTTCGCGCATGTAGGGCGATGGCAATTGGGCAATATAATCAAGTAGGTCTTCCTCGCAAGGGCAACCTATTTGTGCTTTTATAAGAGAAAAATCTAACTCCGACGATACTAGTGTACCATCTAAATCAAATATAACTCCCTGAATAGCCTCTACTTGTGCTTTCATATCATTCCTTGAATGGGGTAAAAATCAATACAACATGCGTAAACATAATGACTCTACTTCATGAGAATAATTTAGCAAATGTTTATCAAACAAATTATTAGAAAAGTAATCGCTTATCTAATACTAAGCTTTGTAAACAGCAGTTTATTACTAAAATTCTACGATCATCTATTAGTAACAGATCAAAAATGAACACAGTATAAATAAAAGAAGAATACGCGCACATTTACTGCAGTGCGCGTAGGTTGGGGAAGCATTTATTGTTCGAACTTAGCCTCAAGCCAAGTATCATTTTGGGTAAAATGAAGGGTTTTAATCTTGCCTCTACCTTCTACGTTTACCATATTTACTTGTGAAGGCCATAGGTCACGCAGTGCTCCGTTACTCATTTTTATACCTTTAATCCCTTTAGGGATAGGCGCTTCTTGGTACACCCAAAAAAACTTTCCATCAATTTGCGCACCTACTTGGCTAAGCGTTAATGGCTCGCCTTTTAAGGTTTGCAGTGCAACATGCGACTCAACATAGTCTACAAAACGTTGTTGGTCTGCTTTATTACTAATGATATCGGCTTTTCCATCAAATAAATGCGCTACCGCATGCTCAGTATCATGTAGATAAAAGCGATGCATGAGCTCAATATTGTGGGTACGCTTATTAAAAAGCACTGTAGTAACCGATGACTTTAGCTGATGCGCCAAACTTGGCGCAGCAACTAAAAGGCAAACAATAATAAGCAAAAAGCGCATTATTGTTGCTCCTCACCTTTTTCGTCGTCTTTTTTAAGCTCAGTTTTAATGTCTTGCATAATATCTCGACTCACTTTCGCTTTACTCTTTTCCTTTTTATACACTTCGATGCGTGAAGGAATAATACGACGAGGGTAGTTGTTGTTTTCAACATCTACATCAGCTGTTTCCCAGCGTGGGTCAACGGTTACCGATACTAACGGCTTATTTTTATCTGTCACAATAAGCTTTTGTACATTTTTGTGGTTACGGCGCCAAATTTCGGCTGGAATGTAACGATCTTCTTTAGTGCCATCTTCATACGTTAGCTCTAATAAAATAGGCATTACTAAACCACCGAGGTTCGAAAACTCCATTACATAGTAATTTTTGTCTTCTTCAAGCGCACGGTCTAGCGTTTTACGCTCCCACGGCTCTAAGCCTTTTAAAAACTTATTGTACGCATTACGCTCTTTATTGGTAACAGTAAAGCGGTCGTTCTCGTCGTAAAAGTCGGTAATATCTGGATTATTTTCAACCCACGTTTTTTTACCTTCTTCACGGTTGCGTTTAACAAACAGTGATGTTGGTTTGTCGGCTTCTATATCGCGTAAGCGTTTAAAATCAATATCTGGGTTTTTGGTATCTAAACGTAATTGATACACTTTATCTAACGAGATATCTACATGGTCGGTGCTGTAAAACCAACCACGCCAAAACCAATCTAAATCAACCCCTGATGCTTCTTCCATGGTACGGAAAAAATCAGCTGGGGTAGGGCGTTTGTACTTCCAGCGCTGTGCGTACTCTTTAAAAGCAAAGTCGAATAAATCACGACCTAAAATAACTTCACGTAAAATATTAAGTGCTGCAGCCGGTTTAGTATAAGCATTAGGGCCTAAACGTAATACGCTGTCTGACTGTGTCATAATTGGTACTTGGTTTTGCGATTTCATGTAGCTTACAATATCGCGCGGCTCAACACCCCACGGTATAGTTGGGTCCCATTCACGCCCAGCAACGCCATCTAAAAAGCTATTTAAGCCTTCATCCATCCAAGTCCATTGGCGCTCATCAGAGTTTACAATCATAGGGAAATAAATATGACCCACTTCGTGTATAACCACGCCTATTAAAAAGCGTTTTTCAGCTTGAGAATAAGTACGCGTACCATCATCTTGCAGCTCAGTACGAGGGCCATTAAAGGTGATCATTGGGTATTCCATGCCGCCAACTGGGCCATTAACCGATTGCGCTACCGGGTAAGGGTAGTCAAATGAATAGCGAGAATACACTTCCATGGTGTGCACTACAGATTCAGTTGAATACTTTTTCCATAAATCGCCACCTTCTTTAGGGTAAAACGACATAGCCATCACTAAAGGTTGTTCTTCACCACCTTGCTGGTAACCCTTTGCATCCCACATAAATTTACGTGACGACGCCCAAGCAAAATCACGTACATTTTCTGCTTTAAAGTGCCACGTTTTTGTTTTATCGGTGCCTTGTTTTTCGTTTTCGAGCGCTTCTTCTTCTGTCACGATAAACACTGGGCGCTTAGCCGTTTCGGCTTTTTCTAAGCGGTTACGCTGTGTACGCGTAAGTACTTTACTTGCGTTATCTAACTTACCCGTTGCTGATACAATATGATCAGCAGGCACAGTAATTTCTACATCGTAGTCACCAAATTCAAGGGTAAACTCACCACGACCTAAAAACGGCTTGTTAGTCCATGCTTCGTAATCAGTGTAAGCAGCTAAACGCGGAAACCACTGCGCAAGTAAAAATATATCGTTGCCATCTTCTTCAAAATGCTCGTAACCAGAACGTGCACCTACAGCATCTTCTTCAACAATGTTAAAAGCAAAGTTCATACTAAACTCAACTTCTTTGCCTGGTTTTAGCGGCTCGTTTAAATCAATGCGCATTAGCGTATCAACCACAGTAACGCGCAGCTCATCGCCATTGTCGTCTTTTACATTGCTAATTGTGTAGCCAAGTTCGTTGTCGCTCATAAATTGCTGACGGCGCAGCTCACCTAAGCTTAATTTAGCCGGCTTTTGTGCAGGTAAACTATTTAGCGTGCTTTTAAAGGTTTTTGTGGTTTCGGCAATTGAGTCGCTTTTAAAAATATTTTGATCTAACTGTAACCACAAATATTTAAGTGTATGCGGCGAGTTATTTTTATACTCAATGCTTTGACTTGCTGTTAAGCGGCGCTTTTTTTCGTCAAGCTTTACGTCTATGTCGTAATTAACACGTTGCTGCCAATATTTTTCGCCAGGCTCACCTGCAGCACTACGATAAACATTTGGGGTAGGAAGGGCTTCGTCTAACTGACGAAACTTATCAACAAATGAGCCTTTAGTTTGCTCAACGGATGATGCAAGCACAGCACTCGACATTGCCAAAGGCAACACAAAAGCGCTAAGCGTAAGAACTGTTTTTTTCATTATGAGTCCTAGTGGGATTTTGTGAGCGTACTTTGACAAAGTTACTATTTTTGTTCAATTAATTAGCGACCAACCGCCTATTAAACACGGTAATATTCACGTTGTTTTAACATGCTTTTTCAATCAGTAAATTAAGCTGCTTTTAAAACTGTAAAGGGGGTTTACACCTTGCACCGAAAGAGCATGTATAAATTAAGGTACAAGCACTGTATTTATGAGGGTTCAGGCCTAATTCATGCCATTAGCTTAGGATTAAATTAAGGTGTAAAAATATGTTGTTTAAGTTGAACTTAAATTTATAGCGTGAGCGCTGTTTACAAGGTTTAATGCGCTTAAGCTCAATGTAAATAATCAGCACATTTAAACTTAAGGAGCCCGATATGAAATTTTACATTGTTAAAAAAGATCATCAGCTCGAAGCGATCCCTGCTGATAAAGACTTACTAGAACGCTACGAATCAAACCAATATTCGTATGTGAATGTGGTGTCGGCATGCAACAAACAAGATGCGCTAAAGCGCCTTCATACTGAACAAAAACACAGTAAAATGTGGCTAATAATTGGCGCAAATATTGCCGTGTTCTCACTAATATTAACTATTTATACGATAAATTAAAAATAGTGAAATTTAAGGTTGATATTTAGTGCATTTTATATTTAAAATCGCCCACTTTTTTTATTTGAGCATAATAAAATCGTTACGATTACTCTCAAATATGTACTTATTACCGGTAAGCAATGTGGTGGGTGTATGGATTTTTATATCCTAAAAAAACAACAAGAGCTAATAGCCATTCCAGCAAATCAGCAAAGTTGTAAGCAGTATCTAGACTCAGGTTATTTTTATATTGATAAAGTAGCCGCCTGTAACGAAACAAATGCCATAAAAGCATTGCAAGCAAAGCAAACTAAAAGTTTAAAAATGCCGCTAGGCATGGCTTTGCTAGCGCTTCCTGTCATTATTATTGCAATATATAGTTTTACCTAAACTAAAGCCCTCCCGAGGCTTGCATCTTTACTTGCCTTGGGTATATTGGCGCTCTTATGGTTTTTTAAGAGCGCGATATGAAAGTTCTCCACACCTCTGATTGGCACCTAGGCCAACAATTTTATGAACATGACCGCCGCGATGAGCACGCTGCATTTTTTACTTGGCTACTTAGCACCCTCGTAGAGCAACACATAGATATACTTTTAGTTGCAGGCGACATTTACCATACAGCCACACCGAGTGCCAGCGCCGAAAACCAGCTCTACCAATTTATAAAAGATGCTAAAAAGCGTTGCCCACAACTACATGTTGTTATTATTGCCGGCAATCACGACTCAGCAAATCGTATATTAGCGGCGCAGCCATTGCTTGCTCAGTTTGACACCCATGTGGTTGGGCGCTTTGACATAACCAACCCAGCCAATACAGTGATCGAAATAAATACGCAAAATAAACGCGCTGTAATCGTCGCTATGCCTTTTTTACGTACCAGCGATATAAGTTCACTTAGTCACACTAAAAATGGCCCTAGTTACGCACAAGGCGTAGAAAAAGCCTATAAGCTTGCCCTTGAACACGCCTATAGCATTAATGCGCAAAATTCGCCGTTAATTGTAATGGGGCATTTACATGCCAAAGGCGGTGATATTTCAAGTGATTCAGAACGTAATTTAGTAATTGGTGGGGAGGAGTCTATTTCGGCTAATGTATTTGGCAGTCAAGCAGACTACGTAGCCCTAGGTCACTTACACAAAGCGCAGCAAGTTGCTAAAAAAGACGTTATACGTTACAGCGGTACGCCTATTCCTATGTCGTTTTCGGAACGTAAGTACACACACCAAGTTAATGTCGTCGAATTTAAAAATGATGAAAAACAATCTATTAGCACATCTGTAAACCCCCTTTACATTCCACGCTCTGCTGAGGTGATTATGCTACCAGAGGGAGAGTGTGTGCCATTAAGCGAGCTATGCGAGCAAATTAAAGCACTCGATACATCACAACATACGATTGCCCCTTATTTACGCGTAAAGCTTAAATCAAGTGATACCGACACCACCTTTAGAGAGCAAATAGAGCAAGCTCTTGAGGGTAAACACATAAAATTTTGTGGCATCGAACGGGTGCGAGAACAAACCACAACAAGCGATAACAGCGCCGTGTTTGAAGATTTAAGCGAAATTGAAATGCTCAACCCATTAAACTTATTAGAACAAGCCTTTGCGAACGACAAAGACATGGCCGGCCAAACTGTACCGGATGAGCTTAAAACGCTTTTAAACGATGTAATAAGTGAGCTGACGGAGCAAGCGCAACTATGAAAATAACCGCAGTACGCATACATAACTTAGCCTCAATAGTTGACGCCGAAATCGACTTTACTCAAGCTCCACTAAAAGACGCTGGTTTATTTGCAATAACCGGCGACACCGGTGCAGGTAAAAGTACCTTTTTAGACGCTATTTGTTTAGCGCTTTATACCAAAACTGCACGCTTAAAAGGTGATAAAGGCAACTTAATAGATTTTAATGGCGACAGTATAAAATTAAACGATGCGCGCAACTTACTGCGCAGAGGAAAGTGGGAAGGTTTTGCCGAAGTAGATTTTGTAGGGCAAGACAAAGCGCTTTACCGTGCACGTTATTCAATACAACGTACTCACAAAAAGGCAACAGGCAAACTAAAAGTAGCCGAGCATACGTTAGTGACCTTGCCCGATGAAACCCTGATAGCCGATAAAAGCCAAACTATAAAAACAATAGAGAACAAAATAGGGCTAAGCTTTGATCAGTTCTCCCGTGCGGTTTTATTAGCACAACACGAATTTGCCGCCTTTTTAAAAGCCACAGGCGATGAACGCGCACAACTTTTAGAGTGTTTAACCGGCACCGATAAATTTAGCTTAATTGGTAAACGTATTTTTGAGCGCAATAAAGCGCTAAAAGATCAATATGAATTACTTAATGCAAGCCTTGCAAGCTACACCTTGCTAAGCGATGACGAATTAACTGCTAAACAAACCCTGCGTGATGAGTTACTTGAAAAAATTGAGCAAACTAAAAAAACGCATGCAGCCACAGAGCAAGACTTAAATTGGTACAAGCAAGCAGCTCGCTTATCGCAGGCACTTGAACACGCAGTAGAGCAGCAACAACACGCACAACAACAGCTTGATGCAATAGCAAAGCAAAGTGAGCAAGCAAAACAAGCCCAAAGCGCCCTCGAAATAAAAGACAATCGCAAACGTCATGAATACTTAACGACGCAAAACAAGGCACTGAGTACGCAAATAAGCGATTTGAAAGCGATTGACCATGCAGCGCTTATAAGTGAACAAGCCGAAAAATTAAAAACACACCAAGCTGCACTGCAAACTGCCACGCAGCAAAAGCAAACGGCAGAGCCTATTATTGCTAAAGCTCGTGAGCTAGATAGCCAACTTGCTATACATACACAAACAATCACAAGCCTGACTCAGCAAAGCGAAAAAGAGCAGCAGCAACTTAGCGAATTACAAACGCAGTATACGCAAAGCAAAAATGCACTTGATGAAGCAAAAAAACTCCACACAGGGCATCAAACATGGTTAAACGAGTACGCGCAGCTAAAACCATTAGCCACTGATTGGAATTATTATCAACATAGCTTTAACACATATTTAAGTGCCAATGAGCAACTAAAAGCCGCCGCTTCTCAAAACAAACAGCTGTTAGCAGAACAAGCTAAACAAGCGACACTGCTAACAGAGCAAACTAAAAAAGTAGAATTACAAGAGCAGCAACTAGCATCTGAACAGAAAAACTTAAGTCAGCTAACTGAGCAACAACACCAATTTAATATTGAGCAATGCGATAGCACGCTTAAAAATATTGAATATTTAAAAGATCAGCGCTTGCGCTATCAGCAGCTTAATCAAGAAATAAAAACCAGTACACAGCAACAAGCCGCGGTGGCCGCGAAGCTTTTACACAGTGAGCAAATGCAAACATCATTGCAACAAAGCTTAGCCTCGTGCGAGCAAGCACTTAAACACAGTGAATATGCATTAAACCAAGCTCGCCTGCGTGCCAGCGAAAACGTAGAGCATTTACGTACGCAGCTTACCCCTAACGAGCCCTGTGTTGTGTGCGGTGCAAAAGAGCACCCGTATGCCAGCAGCCAAAACCCGCAATTAAATAACCTAATAGCCGACTTTGAAACAACTTATAACCAAGCTAAAGAGCAACACGATAGCGCCCAAGCTAAGCTGCATCAGCACCAAACTCAACATGCGGTACTTATCACTGAGCACGCCCAGTATAGCCAAGCCATACAAAGCGCACAGGCTAAGCAGCTAGAGATTAAAACGACAATGCAAGGGGCACGTACAGAGCTTAACGAGTTAACAGCACAGCAGCTTGATGACACCCATGCCCAGCTAAGCAGTCAAAAGTCGCACTATTTTGAGTCGCAAAAACAGCAAACAGCCCTGCAAGAAAAAGTAAACCAACTAATAAACAACTTAAAAACTGAGCAACACACACAACAGCAATTGCATAATCAGCATGTTGAATTAACCAATAAGCTTAATCAAATAAACACAAAGCATGCAGAGCTAAGTGCGCAAATTAACGAGCTTACTAGTACCCTAAACGCGCAGTTTGAGCACAGTGACTTTTGGCAACAATTGCAAAATAACACGCTTAATATGGGCGATTTAAGCCAGCAGGTTGAGCAGTACCAGCAAACACAAATTCAACTTGAGCAAAGTCAAAAACAAATAGACAGCGCTGAACAGCAATTACAGCAACTCACTCCGTTAATGGCTAAAAGTGAACAGGCACTTAAAGTGTTAAAAGACGACATAGCCAAAGCACAACAACTGCAAAACACCACGCACACTGCGCGCCTTGCTTTATTTAACAACGAGCCATTAAGCGCCGATGATTACCAAGCAAACCTTAATGCGCAGCTTGAGCAATGCCAAAAGGAGTTACATACAAGCCAACAAGCTCACGACAACGCCATTAAAAAACGCGATGAGCACGCTATAACACTTAAAAACGTTGAGCAGCGATTGGCAGAGCAAATTCAAGAGCAAAGCACACTTGAAGAGCGCTACAATGCTTGGTTTAGCGACTTTAAAGCGCAGTATAGCGAGGTAAACCACGAACAGATCGCTATTTTACTAACGCTGACTAGTGAGCAAATAAAAGCGCAGTTAATGCAGTTTGAGCAGCGTTTAACAGCACTTACAGACGCAAATGCAGCGCTTAAACAACAACAAAAAGCGCAAACAGATCACCATAATACTAACAAGCCAGACAAAAGCGAAAGCCAATTAGCAGAGCAAGAAACGTTTTTAGCTAATCAGCAAACTGAACTACAAAATAGTTTGCTTGGCACTAATACCGCGCTTGAGCAACACAATCAAAACGCCAAAGCACTTAAGAGCAAACACGCTGAACTTACTACTCTTAAAAAACAGGTAGAGCAGTGGCACGTGCTTAATAAAGTATTAGGGGATGCAACCGGTAAAACCATGCGCAATTTAGCGCAAACACAAACCCTTAAAATATTGCTGCATTATGCTAATAGCCATTTAAAAACCCTTAATAAACGCTATGAGCTTACAGCTATTGCGCAATCGCTCGATATAGCCATTATTGACCGCGACATGGCCGACGAACAACGCTCGGTTAATACGCTCTCTGGAGGGGAATCATTTTTAGTATCTTTGGCACTGGCATTAGGGCTTGCATCGCTTTCATCAAACAAAGTCCAAATCAACTCTTTGTTTATTGACGAAGGGTTTGGTACGTTAGATAGCGAAACACTCAGCGTTGCTATGGACGCACTCGACTCATTACAAGCACAAGGCCGCAAAGTAGGGGTTATATCGCATGTGAGTGAAATGAGTGAACGCGTAGCTACGCAAGTACATGTAAGTAAAAAAAGTGGTGGATACTCCACTGTTGAAGTTTTATAAGCTGATTAAAGGAGTTAAAAATGCCAACATTTAAAGGCGAGCAAGCAACGCATTACGACAATCGCATTACCCGTTTAGTACCTGGATATGAGTTATTACACCAACTTACCAATGCACAGCTTAAAGCAACTCTTAACGATAACGCACATATTTTAGTGGTTGGGGCTGGCACAGGTAAAGAAATACTCGCCCTCGCAGCACTTAACCCAACTTGGCAATTTACCGCACAAGATACCTCAGGTGATATGCTTGAAATTGCTAAACAAGCATTTGAACAGCATGGCATAACAGAGCGTGTTAAGGTTATTGAAGGCGAGCTCGATAAACTTGCTACTAAGGCCGATGCGGCGCTATGCCTACTCGTCCTGCACTTTTTAGAAGACGACGGCAGCAAAAAGCAGCTACTTAAAAACATTAAAGCTAATTTAAATAAAGGCGCAAACCTATTTATTAGCGATTTAATGAAACCCGAAACCGACTTTGAACGTGAAGCGCAAATTACTGTGTGTGCCAATTTAGGCTTAAGTGATGCAGGGCAAGCCTACACAGCTCAAAACTTAGAGAGTGAATTTTACCCGCTTGATAGAATGCGCTTTAGCGAGTTACTTAACGAGTGTAAATACGGCATTCCTAAGCTTTATTTTAAAGCGCTTGGTTTTAGTGGTTACGTGGTTTAATAATATAAAATTTACCTAATGTAATCCCAAAACACCGAGTATGCGTACTCGGTGTTTTATTTTATACACATCCTTACATTTCCTGACAGCTACAAACAAACTCCTCACATATTTTTTATGCTCGCACGCTTACTATCTCCCTATTAAATATTTAAGGGGTTAACATGAAAAAGTATCTTATTGCGGTATTACTACTCTCTGGCTGTGCATCACAGGGGGTAGATAGAAACAATCAAAACCAAATAGTTAAGCGCTACTATGCATCGGTAGAATCAATACAACCCGTAACACTTTCATCAGAGGTAGGCACAGGCATAGCAGCTGGCGCCGGGCTTGGCTTTGTAGACAGCTTAGATGGTAACACTGAAGAAATGCTCGGCGGAGCCATCATTGGCGGCTTAGTGGGAGGACTATTTACCGCACTGTTTGAAGGGGGCGATGATGCCTATCAATATAACTTATACGCTGCTAACGAAGGGGCGTTTACTGTTATTCAAAAGCAAAAACTCGATAAAAATACGCAATGCGTAGCCGTAACTGCAGGTGATAAAGTAAAATTAGAGTCTGTAGCGCAGCACTTTTGCAGCGATAAATAAAACAAAAGCCGGTACTGCAATACCGGCTTTTACTTTTACCTAAATGAATCAGATTTTTACCAACTAAACCTTACCAATCTCGCTTAGTGCCTTAATGGCCGACTGCGCTTTATCGGTTTGTACAAAAATATGATCGTGATAAAACGCAGCCACTACGTTCGCGCTAATATTGTGCTCGGTTAATTTGGCCGATACCGCAGCGGTTAACCCAACAGCCTCAAGGCTTGAATGCACGTTAAGGGTAATTAAATTATATTTACCTTCGTAAGTAATACCGGCTTTGTCGGCGGTTTCAGCTTTTAAAATAAGGGTTAACCCTTCTTCTTCAACGTAGCTGGCGAGCGGATTCAAATGAACGTAATCAGCAAGGTTGCCTGCTAAGCAACAAAATATGTATTCACCTTGTTTAAGCTCAGGGTTCATTGTTTTAAGCAAAGTGTTTAGTTCTAAAATTCCCGCCATGGTTGTTCCTTACAATGTTTATTTAGCCATTTTTAGTTGAGCAACTAACTCGCTTAATCGGGCTATTTTAATATTACTTAACTGCCTGTAATCAAAGTACGGGCACACAATAATGTTATTCGTTGTATCAATTGCAAACTCATCATCAAGCCAATTAAATTGCGCATTAAGCTTACCTTGCTGTAGTAAGTTTTTAGCGTGCGTACGACCTGCAATAATATGCAGCTGGTTTTTATTGGTGCCGTTAATAATGGGTGCACTAAATAACAATGCTGTTTTACTGTTTTTTTGCAGTAAAAATGCATCGCGATACGCTTGCCAACTATCGGCTTGTTTAGCAAAGCTGTAATGCTCGCTCGGTAGCGCAAATAATACTTTGGCGTATACGTTAAACACCTTGCGCCAACCATTTCCACAGTGCTGATTTATGGTATTTATTTGCTCGTTTATTACGGGCTCAACACTTTGTAGGGTTTCAAAGTAGGGCATAGGCGGCGCTTTAGCAACATACACGGCTACGCTAAAGGCCTGCTCACCTAAGCCTATTAGTTGCTCACTCACACTAACTCGCCTTTTTTTGCGCTAAAATACGGTCAAGGTTATTGGCAAAGTTTTGGCGGTCGGTTTGGCTAAGCGGTGGTGGTCCGCCACTCATTTCAACGCCGCTTGAGCGCATAGTATCCATAAAGTCGCGCACGTTTAATAACGAGCGAATATTCTCTGGCGTGTAAAGCTCACCACGCGGATTGAGTGCTTGAGCGCCGTTATCAATCACTTCGCTGGCAAGGGGGATGTCGCCTGTAATAACTAAATCACCTTTTTCTACGCGTTTTACTATTTCGTTATCGGCTACATCAAACCCGCTTGAAACTTGTACGCGGCTTATAAACTTTGAAGGCGGAATGCGCATTGCATGGTTAGCTACTAAAATGGTTGGTGTTTGCGTACGTTCAGCGGCTCTAAAAAGAATTTCTTTTATAACCACGGGGCACGCGTCGGCATCTACCCATATTTTCATGCTGTAATCTTTTAATTGCTCTAGTATTTAGCTGATCCTATAGCAATTTATTTTAATCGGCTAGCAAACTTTATTGGCTTAGCGCCGTACAAACACTAACACTTTTAAAAAGGAGCTTTCATGAAGGCCATTACGACTATTTTACTCATTACAGGGTTATTTTTACTCACCGCCTGCACAAGTGCACCAGAGGGTATTACGCCAGTTAAAAACTTTGACCTAGAGCAATACAAAGGTAAGTGGTACGAAATTGCCCGCCTTGACCACTCATTCGAAGAGGGCATGGAACAAGTAACCGCAACTTACACAGTAAACGATGATGGAACAGTAAAGGTGCTCAACAAAGGGTTTATCACTAAAGAGCAAAAATGGGATGAAGCGCAGGGTTTAGCAAAATTTGTAAAAGGCAGTGATACGGGCCATTTTAAAGTATCATTTTTTGGTCCATTTTATGGCGCTTATGTGATTTTTGAGCTCGACCAAAACGACTACCAATACGCGTTTATTACTAGTTATAACCGCGACTATTTATGGTTTTTATCTCGCACGCCAACGGTGAGTAATGAGCTAAAACAGCATTTTATAGCTAAAGCTAAACAACTTGGTTTTGCTACAGAGCAAATTATTTGGGTTGAGCAGTAAACATCTTAGCTTTGTAAAGGGGCTTTACAGTTACTGTGAATGTGATTGTTACAGCTGTAATAAAACCTTCATTTCACTGTAAGGTAAGTTAAATATGTTAGGGCTATATTAGCTGCACTTGCAACGAGACATGCAAGTGTTGGACATACTGAACATCCCCCTATTGTTGGCAAGCTTTATAGCTTGCCATTTTTTTGCCTAAAATTAACAGCCTTTTTTGGATCAGGTTTTTACTAACTAAAGTGCGTTTACTGCTATTAATAACCCTGATACGCCAACCAATAGCATATTTAAGATGCTAAATGGCTTTACTAATGAGTCTATAAAATTATAAAAAAGCATTATAATTAATACACTTAGACTCATGAAGCCGCAAAAAAGTAAAGCGCCGTATCCCTGCTGGGCAACTACACAAAATACTAAACTTAGTAAAATACTGATCCAAGCAACAATTAGCAGCAAATTACTTTGCTGCTCAGAGGGGCGCGTTTTAAATACCGTTTTAAAATGCGCTGGTTTTGCTAAGGCAAAACCATTAAAAGCCAGTAAGCAGAGGCTAAAGCTAAGTAAATCAATCATGCCTTTTACCTCCTTTTATGATTGGTTGAGCTATTTGCTGTTTTTTTAGATGTATTAGAAGCAGTACGTAATTTTTCGGTTTGTACTAAAAACAGTATGCTAAATAGTAAAAATAACGCATCGACAATAAATAAGGCCCATTGTTTATTTAGTAAGTAGCTCACTATATTGCCCTGCGTAGTAAGCGCATTTATGGCGGGCACACTTAAACACGCTAATGCATTTATACTCGCCATTACACGCCATTGCAGCCTATCTCGCTTTAAAAGTGCCATAACGGCAACTACACACCACGCTAAAAAGAACGCAGCTACTTCTTTATCAGCGCGCCCAGCGAGGGTTGGACTTAGCAATCTATTGGCAATAAAAAAGGCGCAGGTAGCCAGTGGTAAACCCATAATGGTGGCAAGGTTTAATCCTTCTACCAGTTGTAAACCAAACGAGGCTTTGCCTTTGTTACGCTCGCGTATACGTTTAGCCCACATTATGCAGCCAGAGGCAATCATCACGCAGCCTGCAATACCGCCAAGCACGTATAACCAGCGCAATAAAGGCGTGGCAAAGCGCCCTGTATGCATAGAGTTAAGTGACTCGTAAAGTGCTTTACTATTGCTAAGCTCGTCATCTGTTTGCGCTACTAACTCTCCTGTAGCGCCACTAAATAAAAGCCGCGGTGCTTGATCGCGAAGGGCCTTTTTCGGACTCACCAGTACTGTTACTGTTGAAGCCGCCATATTAGGTTTGCTAACCTGAACACGCGTAATGTCTGCATCTGGCCACTTAGTATAAACTTGATCCAAAATAGTGTTTATAGAGAGCATATCTGCGCTACCTTGCGCTTTATTAGTCACATTATTACTGGGGCTTACCTCGTTAAAAAAGCCTCGTATACCATTGTCGTAGTTGGTTAATACAGGGTAAGGAAACAACATAAATATAAGGGTAATAATGCCTGTATAGGTAATCATTAAATGAAACGGTAAAGCCAGTACCGAGCTTAAGTTGTGCGCATCTAACCAGCTACGCACTCCTTTATTACGCCTAAACGTAAACATATCTTTAAATATCCGCTTGTGAATAACCACGCCCGAAATTATTGCTAGCAACATAAAAAAGCTGGCAAAACACACGACCCAGCGCCCGGTTATGGCATCTAAATAGTAAAGCTGATAATGCAATCGGTAAAAAAAGTTACCGCCTTTACTTTCAACAAAAGGAGGCAGCGCTTGCATGGTGTTTGGGTTTAATTGGGTATTTACAAATTGGCTGCGTCGCTGCCCTGGCTCTTTAGGTTTTGCATAACCATATACTAAATACGGTATACGCTCTTCGGGTAAGGTAATACGCCAACTTGGGGAATTTGCAGCGTGCTGATTTAAGTAATCAAAGCCCTTAATAATTTGCTGCCTTTGCGCGGCCACCCTGTCGGTTTGGGCTTGCACATTGTGTATAGCAGGTTGATTCCAGAGATTTATTTCGTCTCTAAAAAAGCTAACCGTGCCTGAAAAAAATATTGTGTAAATAATCCAGCACGTAAGTAAACCAACCCACGTATGTAGCCAGGTCATCGACCTAAAAAAACTGTCTTTCATAGCCAACCCTTAAGTAATGCTAATACAACAACAAAAAAGCCACTACTTAGTAAAATACTGATCCATACAGTTTTTAATGACTTAATCGCAAACGCATAAATAAACACCAAAGCATAAATTAAAATACTGATAGACACGCACAGCAATACGGCATCTTGCTTAGGAATTGGCAGCACTACACTTAATAATGAAATACATGCTGAAGTAAACGCATACCCCCCAAAAATGGCAATAAAAAAACGCAAAAACACTAACACTCTATAGCTTTGCGCAGCTTTAAAAAGCCCAGCTAGTCTATTTTTTGTAAAAGGTGCAATGTGCAAAGGTGCTTGCATAGTTAACAAATCCCTTATTCGAATACGAGGATAAAAAATAAGGCGTTATTATAAAGCTTACAAATACAAAAGATAGCGATTCTCATTTGTATATTTTAGATAATTTAATAACAACCCTTAGCATGCTAGTAAAATAATGATCTCAAGCGGTTTAGCTATATTGCTTAGCTAATAACGAAGGTTTACAGTGGTCAATACTGGCAAGCCAAAGAGTAAATTAAAGATGAGCAACCACGAAAAACTAAATTATGTAGAGTTTCCCGCGTGCGATTTAACAGCCACAAAAAGCTTTTTTACTAACGTGTTTAGCTGGCAATTTACCGACTATGGCCCAGAATATACGGCGTTTAGCGGCCAAGGCTTGGATGGTGGCTTTTTTAAAGCACCGCTTAAATCACTTACACAACATGGGGCCGCACTGCTGGTGTTTTACAGTAACGACATTAACGCAACCTATGAAAAAGTAGCGCAATATGGCGGTAAAATAATAAAACCTATTTTTGGGTTCCCCGGTGGTTGCCGGTTTCATTTTACCGAGCCAAGCGGTAACGAATTTGCCGTATGGTCAGAAAAAAAATAAATATATCAAGTGATTAGTTGTTATTTTTAAATAAGATCACGATTTTACCAACTTATAACTAATTTGAGTAAAATAAACCGATTTTTTACCAACTCATTAGGTCTAAATGGCCATTTAGAACAACATTTAAGCATTTAAGGCCAGATTTATATGGATCCGATCAATTTAATTGAGCAAGTTAGTAAATGCGTGATCTGTGAACCTCATTTACCGTTAGGTGCTCGCCCCGTTATACAATTTAATGCCAATGCGCGTATTTTAATTGCCGGCCAAGCACCGGGCATAAAAGTACACGAAACTGGCAAGCCCTTTAACGATGCCAGCGGAAACCGCCTACGTGAATGGCTTGGGCTAAGTGTTGATGAGTTTTATGATCCGCAAAAAATAGCTATTTTACCTATGGGCTTTTGTTACCCTGGTAAAGGTAAGTCGGGCGACTTACCCCCGCGTAAAGAATGTGCACCGGCATGGAGAGCGCAATTACTGGATGCTCTGCCAAATTTAGAACTGACAATAGTGCTTGGTAAATATGCGCAGGCGTACCATTTACCTCACACAAAAAATAGGCCTTTAACCGAGTTAGTAAAATCGTGGCGTGAATATTGGCCGGCGCATTTGGTGCTACCGCACCCAAGCCCACGCAATAATATTTGGCTTAAAAAGAACCCATGGTTTGAGCAAACAGTATTACCAGAGCTAAGCGAACGTGTAGCTAAAATATTAACTAAAGAGCCACTATGAATAGCTATAAAACTGATGGTTATATGCTTGTAAAGGGGCTTTACATGTGCTGTTTATACAAACAGCACATGTTAAAAAGAAACTTATTATGAAAAAGCCAACAGCTTTGTGCCACGCTGGCTAAGGGTACTCATGCGCTGGACTTTATACATAGCGCCACTCAGTACGCTTAATAAATGTCGTAATTACTTAAAATTTGGGCATTAAAAAAGGTGGTAAATACCACCTTTTGTGTAAGTGTTTACTTAACCTCAGTTTAGGTTATTTGTAAAATTATAGTAGTGCAAATATCTTTTGCAGCTGTGGCATGTACTCGCCCACAAGCTCAAGATTGTTTTCGCTTACTAGTGGGTCAGTAGATTCTTCGGCCGCGCTTGAAGCTTTACCAAACGCACCCATCAGTGAACTAGCATCACTGCTTTTGGCACTTTTAAGGCTTTGTAGGCCACCCATTACTTTATTTGCTGTTTCTTGGTTTTCAGCTGAAAGGCCCGATTTGAGGTTTTCGATGTAAGCCATAGATACCTCAGAACCCACAGAAACTAATTCTTCAGGCGAAAAACCGTAACGGTTAGTAATATCGGCAAAGCTTTTATATAAGCCTTGCTCTTTAATCATGCTTAATGCGCTATTAGCAAGCGAGCTTTGCTCTTCAACACTTTGCTCGGCAGAGCCACCGAGCATGCTTGCTAAATCAAGGTTTTTTAACGTATCTTGGCTACTAGCCCAGCTAGAAACAGCCGGTAGTGCTTTCATGTAGCTTTGTAATTGGCCTTCGCTAATATCTTCTGCAAGGCTTGAAAAACTCATTGCTAATAAGCTAAGAGATACAAGTATTTTTTTCATGGGGCTTTTCCTATTATTTATTTAACGCTATTTAAAACTAAATGTAAGCGCTTGCCAATACATAACTAAAGTAACAGGTGTATTTAGGTTATAAAGTAGTATAAATACTTTAAAGTGCTGTAACTTAAGCTGATTCAGCACAAATATAGCTACTAATGTTATACTGCATTTTTGTCGATAAGAGCTGAACGTAATGTTAACTATTTCAAATACTGTCACTATAGATGAATGGGAACTAGAGCTAACAGCTATTCGTTCGCAAGGTGCCGGTGGCCAAAACGTTAACAAAGTAGCCAGTGCCATTCATTTGCGCTTTGATATTAACCGCTCAAAGTTACCCGATTTTTACAAAGAACGATTACTGAAACTAAACGACTCACGCATTACAAAAGAGGGCGTGGTGGTAATTAAAGCTCAAAGCTTTCGCACCCAAGAGCTAAACCGGGAAGATGCACTAAAGCGTTTAAAAGATTTAATTTTAAGCGCAACTAAAGTAAATAAAGCCCGCCGTGCAACCAAACCAAGCCGCAGCTCGCAGCGAAAACGCATGGATAAAAAAACCAAGCACGGGCAAACCAAAGCCCTGCGCGGCAACATTAAGTTTTAATTCTAAGTTTAGAAATATATAGCTCACAACATTGAAAATTACGCCTACAGCTTATATTTAGCCGTAGGCGTGAGTGGGTTATTCGTAGGTATGATGACGAGTAGCACTAAAACGATTTAAAATATGATGCATTACATACACCGCAGATAAACTGGCCACAATGGCCACCGCTACAGAGCTAAAGCGGTACATGGCGCTATAAACAAGATCTTGCCCTGGGCCAAGAGAGTTGCCAAACAAAATGCCAAAGGTAGTTAATACACCAAACCCTATACCCGGTGCGCCGCCACCTATAATATGAAAGCGACTAAACACAAACGATAACGTCCATAGTATAAGTACCGGAAACAATAAAAAATCGGTGTGGTTATACAATAACACTTGCGCTAACAACGCCGCATTACACCCAATGAGTGTGCCAATAGCACGCTGCCAACCCG
Organism: Pseudoalteromonas sp. S3785; assembly: GCF_005887365.1. Classification (NCBI taxonomy): domain Bacteria; kingdom Pseudomonadati; phylum Pseudomonadota; class Gammaproteobacteria; order Alteromonadales; family Pseudoalteromonadaceae; genus Pseudoalteromonas; species Pseudoalteromonas sp. S3785. The sequence continues at coordinate 39,257 of NZ_PNCT01000008.1, forward strand.
CCATACCTGCCGCTTTCCAGCACAGCGAAAACAAAATTAAAACGGATGAGGCTTGCGCCGATATTGAATCTTGCAAATCAAGCACCTGAAATACTACAAACGAAAGCGTAGCGACCGTAGCGCACAGTAGTACCTCATGGCGAATACTTTCTTTTGCCTTTGCAGGTACCGCCCTTACAGCACGCGCGGTTACATCAGGAAAAATACCATGCATAGCAAAAGCGATAGCCGTAGAGAGTAGGGTCGCCAAACCATTACTTAAAATAAGTGGGTAAACACTACTTGTACCGGTTACATAGCTTGAAAAATGCAACTGAATAGATAACCCCACCACACCTAATGCGCCAAATAAAAAAGCCGCACCTGAGCTCATTTGATAAAACAAAAAGCAAAACGCTAAAAATACAATAATGGTCATTAAAACAGGCAGGTGAGAAAAAAAGCCCTGCATAATTAACACCATAGGAATACTAATGGCGGCACTGGCTAAAAACTGGCGCACAATGTGTTTATTTAACACTGGCACTAAACCGAGTAGTAACATAGGGTAAACAGTAAAAAATATACCGTATGGCCAGTTCATTAACTTACTGATAGTAAACCCTAAGGTACAACCACCGGCTATGCGTAGCGCTTGGCGTAATCCATTTGAGTCTAATTGAGGTGCTTGGCTAACTGCTTGAGTCATACTCCCTCCATTAATAAATATAGTGTAGCCAGCTAATAAACCTAATTTGCGCCGATGCTAACCACTGGCCAATTGTTGACTCTGGCAATAATTGTACAGTAGCACGTGCGCCACTTGGCATATTTGCAATTAACTTGGCGTTATCTGGCATCACTAAATGAATACGCTGACGCTGTGCATCGCGCACCCAACGATTACTGGTTTCGGTGCTACTTAGCGCGCCATTGGCGTTGAGTTGCCCGTCGCTAACACCTGCCTCAAATGTACTTATATACGCGTTGTAAACCTCACCTGGGCGGCTATCAAATACCACTCGTGCTTGGCTGCCTGGTTTCATATTGAGTAATGATTTTTCTCTAAAATCGGCAACTAAGTCGGCCTTATTAGCCACAATAGCTAATAGCGGGCTACCGGTTACAGCATATGCGCCGTCAAGCAGTTGTAAGTTAGACACCACACCCGCACTTAGCGCACGTACTTGGGCGTAGGATAAGTTAAGCTCAGCCTGTGCTAATTGGTTTGCAGCGTGGCGAAGCGCTAAATTTTGTGCACCGCTTTCGCCACGTGCAAGCACTGCCTCGGCCAATTGCGCTTCTAATGAGGCGACATTTGATTTACTTGCTTCAAAGTTAGCTTTAATGCTTTCAAGCTCTTGCTCAGAAATAGAGCGTTGCTTATATAATGCTTCGCCACGATTATTGAGTAATTGCTGTTCGTGTAGCTTTGCTTTGGCCGCCGAAATTTGCGCCTCAAGTGCTTTTACATTGGTATCTAGGCGTTTATTTTGTAATTTGGCGTCGTCGAGGGCGAGCTGTGCTTGCTCTAGTGCTAATCTATACGGTTTTGGGTCTATTTCAAATAGTACATCGCCCGCTTTTACAGCTTGGTTATTAGCTACTAATACGTTAGTTACACGGCCACTTATTTGCGGCGCTATTTGCACAACAGGGTGATAAACCCGTGCCTGTGGTGTTACCGGCATGAACATGTCGGCCATTAAATAATAAATAAATACAATTACAAAAGCCCCTAATGAGAGCCTTACATAACGTGTAAATTTTTGATCCGGGGTCATTACGTGCTTTACCCTTTAACTTGGTTTTGAATACAGTTTAGTGCGTTTTTTTCTATTTCAACTATGCCACGCGCGAGTGCGTCGAGCTGCTCAGTGCTTAAACCGCTGTAAAGCTGGCTTTTAATATCAACGAGCTTTTTGTTTAGCGACTGTAAAACAGAGCCGCCTTTATTAGTAAAGTAAATCTTTTTACTGCGCTTATCGTGCTCATCTACTTTACGGGTAATTAATTGCTGCTCTTCTAATTGTTTTAATGTGCGGGTAAGAGAGGGCATTTCTATCCCTAAGCTGTTAGCAAGCTCAAGTTGTGTTAATCCTTCGCCATGCATATCTATATGCATGAGTGCGGTCCAACGTGATTGCGTAAGCCCTAAGGGCTCTACTGCGATGGTAACTGCTTCGCGGCATAGCCTATGGACCCGGCCCATATTACCAATTAAGGTTAAATCGAGCGTTTCGTGAAAAGGTTTTTGAGTCGTCATCACCACTCCAAATTAGTTAGCATGCTAAGCATTTTAACATTAGTTAGCGTGCTAAGTAAATGTGTGGTGTTTTTCAAAAATAAAAAAGCCCCAAAACTGGGGCTAAGTAAATTCTGTACGTTTAAAAATTAAGAAGGTTAGCGGGGGAGTATTGATCAGTCAATATTTTGGTGTTAGCAGGCCAGTCTTGATTGTTTTTGGTGCTTTGCATATAGGTGCTTATTGCTTTCATGTCTACATCGTATTTTTTTAAACGTGGCGCAAGGGCTTTAATACGCTTGTTAAGTTGCGCCTGGGTTGGCATCGTTTTAACGCCTGCTAAAATAATACGGTTAGAGCGGTTAGGGCGGCTTACGTTTATAAAGTCACCAAATACGCTATGGTATGTTGCCGACTCGTGCTCGTATAATTTACTGCTCGAAAACGTATTAGCTGCAATAACACCGCCTTCGGCCAGTACGCTTTTAACTTCTTCAAAAAACTCTTTAGTAAGCAGATGCTCTGGAATGTAGTCGCCATTAAATGCATCAAGAATAATCCAGTCGTACTTTTGCTTTTTAATAGCAGCGCGTTTAATAAATATACGGCCGTCTTGCACGCTTGATGTAACGTTGCCGGTTTCTATAAAGTTAAAATAATCGCGGGCTACTTTTAAAACTGCTGGGTCTATTTCAACGTTATGAATTTTAGCCGCAGGGTAAAGCTCATGAATTACATTAGAAAGCGTCCCGCCACCTAGTCCTATAATAAGCACGTTTTTAGGATTTTCGGTTACTAACAAACTGGCAAAAGTAAGCTTGGTGTAGTTAAAAACCAGTTTGTCGGGGTCGTTTTTATACATACAGCTTTGGCTGGTTTGGCTACTTTTTGTATTAAATTTTAAGCAACGTAAGTCGCGTGTTTCATCAACAATAATATTGCGATATAAAGAGCGCTCCTCGTGTATTACATCGCTTAGCGCCGCGGTTGAGAACACACTGACAGCTAAGAGCAAATATTTAAGCATGAGCCAACTCCTTATTACCAGCCAAGCTATTAATAGCTATAGCCAGTACGCCAAGTAAACCAAGCGTAGACGCAAATGCGCTAATTATAGTATTTACATCAAACGCCAGTACAAAGTAAAACGAGGTAATAATAGTGCCAAGGGCACTACCTAGCGTGCTTACAAAATATAAAATACCCGCCACTTGGCCGCTTTTTTCGCTATCGGTAACTAACAAACGCACCGAGTAAGGCGAGATCATGCCTAAAATTACCGTTGGAACAAAAAATAAAGCTGTAGAGGCAAGCAATGAACCATAGCGTGTGTCTTCAATGTGGGTAAAAATAAATTCCATTATTGGCTGCGAAAACAGCGCAATAGGCACCACCATAATACTGGCGGTTAAAAATATTAAACCATACTTTGTAAGCGATGCATTTTTAGTACTGAGCTTACCACCCAGTAAATAACCAAAAGAAAGGCTGAGCATAAATACGGTAATTATACTGCCCCAAATATGCACACTACTGCCAAAAAAAGGCGCTAATATGCGCCCACCTAAAAGCTCAATACCCATAATGCAAAAACCACTGCAAAAGGCTAAAAAGTAAATTAATGCGTTTGTTTTTATGCTCATAAAAATTATCGTTATGTAACCTAAATAGAACACCATACTAACGTGATGTATACAAAGCTGCTAATGCAATTTTTAAATTCAAAAAAGTCTTTTTGTTATAAAGTAACACATGCTAAACTTATCGTTATAACATCACATTTGTATATTCTCTATTATCAATCATGAAGTACTCTTTAATTTACTTAGCCTGTTTGGGCATTAGTGCGCAAACACTTGCTCAAGCACAAACCGACGAAATTGAAAAAATATCGGTTACTTATAAACAAGCATACCGTGGCGACATTCCTCAAAAGCAAATGCCGCAGTCAATTGTAAGTGTTAGCAGCGCCGCGTTAGATCAAAAAGGCATTACTGAATTACAAGACGCGCTTGATTTTTCGGCGAGTATTTCTCGCAAAAATAACAGCGGTGCATTATGGGATAGCTTTTCTATTCGTGGCCTTTCGGGTAACGAAAACATGCCATCGGGCTATTTAATTAATGGCTTTAGCGGTGGGCGTGGTTTTAGCGGCCCGCGTGATGTATCTAACATTGATTACATTGAGGTATTAAAAGGCCCAGGTTCAGCACTTTATGGGCGCTCAGAGCCCGGCGGTACTGTTAATATTGTAACTAAAAAGCCACAGTTTGATTCTCAAGGTGAGCTAAAACTAAGCTTAGGCAGCGACAGCTTTAACCGTATTGAAGGCGATTACACAAGCGGCATTAACGATAACACTGCGTTTAGAATAAATGGCGCGTGGCAAGATAGCGACAGCTACCGCGATGAGGTGTACACCAATAAAAAGGTGATTACGCCGTCTGTTTATCATCAAATAAACGCATCGACCAGTGTAACGTATGAGTTTGAATACGTAGATTTAGCCCAGCTATTTGACCGTGGCGTTGTAGTACTTAATAACGATTTTAACACCGTACCAAACTCACGCTATTTAGGTAATCCAAACGATGGCGACACGCAGGTGTATTCGCGCGGTCACCAAATTACGTTAAATCACGACATTAATGACGAATGGTCGTTAGTTTTAGGTGCAAACTACCGCAGCTCTACATTAACGGGGTTTTCGTCGGATGCTGAACTTTCGCCGTCGCGCCAATCGTTATTTGACGATGGCCGCACACTTACTCGCCAACAGCGCTATCGCGACTACGAAGTAGAAGACACAAGCGTTAAATTTGAAGTTAGCGGCAGTGTAGATACAGCAGGCATTACGCACCACTTATTAATAGGTGCCGATGCATATAAATACGATTTACGTACAGCGCTTTCACGCTACCGTGGCGGTAATGGTACTTATACTGTTGATATTTTTGAGCCAAATTACGATGTTGAGCGCCCAGCAGTTAGCTTACTTTACGAAAACGACGAAGAGCAAAACGCATACGGTATTTATGTTCAAGACCAAATGGATATTACCGACAAATTTAAGCTGTTAGTTGGCCTAAGATTTGACAGCGTTGACCAAGACATTTTAGAAACCAACAGCGGCGTGTTTTCAACCAGCTCTGAAAGCCAAGTGAGCCCGCGTGTTGGCGTAGTATACGAGCTAAGTAATGCATTAACGTTATACAGCAGCTACTCAGAAGGCTTTTTACCACTAAGTGGCACTGATGCAAGTGGCGACCCGTTTGGCTTTGAGTACAGCGACTCGTTTGAAGTTGGCGCTAAGTTTGAGTACCTAGGCGTAAACGGTACTGTGGCTATTTTTGACGCGTCTAAAAGCAATATGTTAGTGGCAGACCCTGTAAACGTCGGTTTTTCAGCCCCTATTGGTAAAGCCGATAGCAAAGGGTTTGAGCTTGATTTAAACACCTATATTACTGATGCAACCGCGTTTAACTTATCGTACGCCTATATAGATGCCACCACAGCAAACGACATTATTAATGCCGATTGGGGCGTACCAATTAAAAAAGGCAGCCCGCTGGTTAATGTGCCAAAAAACAACCTCAACCTTACGCTTAGCCATCAAACAGCATTAATGGGCAAAGAGCTAAAGTTTGGCGCAAGTTACCAATACACAAGTAGCCGTTTAGGTGATGCCGCCGATTTAAGTTTTAGGCTACCAAGCTACCAATTAGTCGGCCTGTTTAGCAACGTAAACTTAACCGAGCAAACCGAGCTTAATATCAGTGTTAATAACATTTTTGATGAAGATTACGCCGAAAGCAGCTACAACGCTTTATGGGTTTACCCAGGTGCGCCAACTCAATTTAAAATGTCGTTAGCTTATAATTTTTAATAGCTAGCAACTTAAAGTTTTCATCCTAAAGCGTCTTAATGTAGTGGTTAAGGCGCTTTATATTTTTAAGCGCTTTTTTATAAAGAATGCATAAGTTTATTAAGCCAACCATCAGCCTTTGAAGGTTTGTATATCATTACAATGCTTTCACTGTAGTGACTGTTAACCCCCTTTACAGTTAATTTTGTAAGCCCTAAATCGTCAATCACAAAGTTAGGAAAATACGCCAACGCCAAGCCACTTTGCACAACCTCTATTAACGCACTGTAATCGCTACATCTAAATACAATATTGCGCGGTGCAATATCATCTTGCCAGCCGTCGGAGCCTATTCCTTGCTCTAGGCCGCACAGGGGTGAAAACAAAGGGCATGCAAAAGCCGTCTGCAGTAATTGTTTTTTATTAAGCGTTAATACCCCTTTTTGAACTAGCTGATGCGAAGCGTGCGCAGCCACACTAAACCCAGTATTAAATACATCAACCGCCAATAAATTACTATGTGAGCTATTATTTAGTGCCTCGCGAGTCACTAGCGCAATATGCGCCGAGCCTGATGCCACTTGATTTATGGCTTCACCTTCAAACACATTATTAATACGCACCGAGCAGGGTAGGCTACTAAGAGGTGTAAGCAGCTTTTTAAGGCCACTTTTAAGTAAAATCGCTGGGCCTGCAATAACCGCATTAAATTTATGATTATCACTTTTAAAACGACTAGTAAGCTGCTGGTAATTATGAACTAAATCACTACTGTGCTTAACAAACTCTTTGCCTTTATCATTAAGCGCTAAGGTTTTACCCACACGGTTAAACAGCTCTGTGGCTAAGTTTACCTCAACCTTTTTTAGCGTTTTAGACAGCGCTCCTGGGGTAATATTAAAATGCTTAGCGGTTGTATGCAGATTTTGCGAACCCGCCATATGTATTACTTTTTCAATGTCATCTATGTGCATGTGCCAAGCCGTATTGATTAAAAGGAAACAACAAGTTACTTATTATCGATTATTTATACATAAAAACCAGCTTATAGTAGCGCTATATTTATTTTTGAGAATTAACATGAAATACATACTGCTATTTTATTGTCGAGCACAGCGCTTGCAAATACACATCAACACAAAACCCACAGCTACGTGGGATTTCATGGTATGGCACTTATATTAGCGGGCGATAAAGTACTGGCTAGCCACATGCCGTTATACGCCCCTCCACACGACTACCAAATAGTGTATGAAGTAACTACAAGTGACACCCACTTTAATACAATCAAAAGTGTTTTAAAAAAAGCAGCAACCGAGCAAGAACAGATCACTATTTTACCCACCAAATTTGATTTGAACTTATTAATAAGTAAAAAGACACCCACCTTAAATGTAACTGTATTTAACGGGCATTTTGAGCGCGGTGGCAACGCACTGTTTTCAACAAAGCTAACTTTTGAAAAACCGTTATATGTGAAAAAACTCGCTATAACTAAACCCAAAAAAGCAGAGTTTGATTTAATAAAAGTTTCTGCAACGCAAGGCTTAGTAATTCATAAAATACAAAGCAAGCCAAGCTATGACTCGATAAGCTTAGTACCTCTGCGTAATGGTAAATATAACGCAGAGTTAAAGTGTAATACTGCGATAAATACTGCACTTAAAAGTAAGCTAGAGGCCTGTTTTAAAAATGCGCCGAGTTATTTAGAAACCCGAGACTTTACAGTTTTATAAAGTGTAACTATTTAGTAAGTTTAAGATGATAAAGAGCTAAAAGTTTACAGTGACACCCACTGTTAATTTTGTACTTTAGCCATTGCCAGATTCAAGTGGGTGTCTTGTTAAGTTTATAAGCTTAGGTCGTTAACCCAATCAATCGATTGAAAAGTTAAGATGGGTGTCACCTTATAATTATTCCAGTTAATACCGATAAATTAAAATGGGTGTCATTTTAACTAAATCTAAATACAATAATGCGCAGGGCTATTTCATCTGCCAATTGTTGGAGTAAACACCGTTTAAACTCAAAATTAAGATGGGTGTTATTTCAAAATAAACATAAAACGCTACAGCTTTATGCAGCGTTTTATGTCATTTAGTACGTTAAACGCTAATTAAAATTCATAGCTTATTTTGGCTGAAAAGTTACGCCCAGGTTGCGTGTATTGGCTAAAATCAGCACTTGCAGATTGCCCTGCAATTAGCTCAAAGGGTACATATTCCTTATCAAGCAAGTTAAGTACACCTACATTTAGCTGCCACGCTTGCCACTCGTAATTTGCGTATAAATCAACAATACCGTAGCCATGCCCTTGTGTGGTTTTATCGCCGTTTGCATCAAGTACCACATCCGATTGCGATTTAGCTAAACGCCATGCAGCGGTCCAGTTAATATTACCCAGTTCTGTACTTAACAATACTGAGCCGTTTAACGGGCTAATGCTGGTAAGTGGCTGATCGGTTTCTTTATTCTCACCATCAACGTAAGCAACGTTTGCCTCTAGTAGTATATTTTCGGCTACATACATGGCAATTCCTGCTTCTACACCGCTTATTTGTGTTTCGCTAATATTTTGATACTGATACAGCGTTTTGTTTACACCAGGAATAAACGTTGGCTCAACACCCACTACGGCGGTTTCTATAAAGTCATCGTAGGCTGCATAAAACGCGCTTAAGTTCACGCTAAAATCACTACTTGCGTATCTAAGCCCAAGCTCAAATGAGTCGCTGCTTTCTGGGTCTAAATCGGCGTTTGGTAATATTTGGTAAAACGGCTCAACACCGTGGCTTTGATAGGCTTGGTCGTGCGGCGGTATTTTAAAGCCTCGTACGTATTGCCCGTACCACGATAAGTTATCATCCACTTGGTAAATAACACCTAGCTTAGGCGAAAAAGCCGACTCGGTAATATCATCAAGCTGTGCATCGGCGTATAGCTCATCATTTTTAGCCTCTAGGGTGTAGTAATCATATCGTACACCTGCAATAACCGACCACGCGCTGTTTTTAAACGAAATACTGTCTTGTACGTAGGCACCAATTAAAGAGGTATCAGCCCCAGGGAATGCTTTTTGTTTTTGATCTGTAAAATCAACGGTGCCATCGGCTAAAATACGTGTTTTAAAACGTGGGCGGGTGGTGTCGTATAAGTCGATATCAACCCCGTATACCACTTCATGATCGGTGGTTTCTCCTTTTAGCCCTTTATTAAACACCGCTTTTAAGCCTAAAATATTTTGCTCAAAACGATAGTCGTTATAATCGGTGTAAGTGCTTGCGCCGCTAATTTGATCGCTTTGCTGCTCGTAACTACTGTAAGACACTTGCCCGTGCCATTTATCAAACGCAGCAGTTGCTACCTCTGAATGATAATCGAGCGCCAACGACCAGTTAGTGTCGTCTTCTTCGGTTTCTTGAACGGCAGGAGTAATAACTTGCTCAATTGTTTGGTTAAAGTAATCAAGGGTGTATTTAAGTGTGCGCTTTTCATCAAGTTGCTGCTCAAATTTAACTAATAAAGCATCCGATTTTGCATCATAACCGGGTAAGTTTTCGTCATAGTTTTGTACTTCTTCACTGTCGCGGTGGCTATAAACCGCGCCTACTGCAAAATCGCCTAAATCTTTGGCAGCAGTAATATCAGCGGCAACTTGATTATTTTGACCTTGATACCCCAGTGCCATTTTTACAAAGCTGCTGTTATTTTTTAAATAATCACTGGGGTCTTTAGTGGTTATAACCACAATGCCACCCAATGCGTCAGAGCCATATAAAGATGATGCAGCACCTTTGGCGACCTCTACTTGTTTTACACCAGCTACATCAAAGTAATTGCGGCCAACTAAATAACCCCCTCCGCCTGCGTAGCCATCGTTAGTGCGTCGGCCATCTTTTATAAATACAACACTGTTACCGCCAACACCACGTACGGTAAGTGTTTGCGCGCCTGCGCCACTGCCTGTGGTTGCAATGCTTGAATCGTATTTAAACATGGTTTGTAAATCTACAGCTAGCTGGCGCTCTATGTCTTGCTCGGTAATAACAGTAACTGAGCCTGTTACATCTTTAAGTTTTTGTTCAAAGCGAGAGCCGCTCACAACAATATGATCGTCAATTATGTTTTCGGCAAATGCAGTGCCCGAGCCAAGTAATAAGGTTGCTATAGCAGTAAATTTAAAAGCAGAGGGATTCATATCAACTCCAAATGATAATAATTATTATTTATGGCGAGAATGTTACAACTAAGTCAAATTAAGATCAATTGGTTATGATAATCATTTTCATTTAGATTTTGTTAGTTATAATAGCCAAAAAATAAAACCGGAGTATGGAATGAAATACCTATTTGTATTGTTTGCTTTAATAGCCCAACCTGCACTTGCACAAGAGCGTGTTATTAGCGCGGGCGGCACCCTTACAGAAATAATTTATGCGCTAGGCAAACAAAGTACCCTTGTAGCGGTTGATCAATCTAGCATGTACCCGCCACAAGCTACGCAATTACCGCAAGTGGGTTATTACCGAGATTTAGCAGCAGAAGGCGTACTTTCTATGCGCCCAACTACTTTACTAGCACTTGAAGGCGCAGGGCGAAGCCAAGCGCTTAAACAAATTGAGACAACAGGGGTTAAGCTCATTCATTATAAAAAGCCCACCTCAGTTAATGAGCTACTTGAGCTAATAAAGCGCTTAGGTGACGATTTAAATGCCAAGCAAAAAGCACAGTCACTTATTACTCAAATTACTAAAACGCTGCCTAAAAAAGCAAAAACGCAAACGCACCGTGCGCTATTTTTACTCTCAGCTAATGAGCGCGGGCTTGTTGCCGCAGGGCAAGAAACCGTGCCTAATTTATTATTTAGCTATGCAGGTATTACCAATATAGGTGCTACACATTCAGGCTTTAAAGCAATTAATAATGAAGTACTTGCTGTAAATCAACCTGACTTTTTAGTTGCACCAAAGCATGTTGTGCAAAGCCTTGGCGGTAAGCAGGCATTTTGTGAGCAACCTACACTACGGTTATTAAAAGCCGCGCAAAGCTGTAACTTACTTGTAATGGATAGCTTGCTTTCGCTTGGCATGTCGCCGCGTATTGCCACAGCAATTAGTGAGCTTAACGAGTACAAAGCCCACTTATGAACACCCTAACGTTAAGTCGCTTTGTGCCTATAACACTTAGCCAACCCCATAAATGGATGCTATTAACCTCTGTTTTTATTTTTGCTTTGGCGCTACTAAGCATAGGGTACGGGCCTGCCGGATGGGATTGGCGTTTAGCCATTGCTTGGCTTGCGCCCGAGTACTTTAATCAGTTTGATGCCCTGCAAATTAATGTGGTTATGCAAATACGTTTGCCACGTTTTATGCTTGCTGTGCTTGTAGGATTGGTGCTTGCCCAAACAGGCGCGTCAACGCAAGCACTGTGCCGCAACCCATTGGCCGACCCATCTATTATTGGCATTAGTGCGGGTGCGGCCATGGTTGCAGTAGCATTTATTGCACTTAGCGCGCAGTTTAATTTTAACGCTCAGCTGTATTTACCTTATGCCTCGTTTTTAGGGGCGCTTGGGGTTACCTCGCTGGTATATTTTATTGCCAAGCAGCAGGGGCAAATAAATATAACCACACTTATATTAGTGGGTGTGGCTATTAATGCATTAGCCTTTGCGGTTATTGGGCTACTGAGCTTTTTTGCCGACGACAGCGCATTACGATTAATAAATTACTGGACCATGGGCTCATTAGGCGGAGCAAGCTGGAGCACAATTATTCAAGCTGCGCCATTACTGCTTATTAGCCTAATTGGCCTGTGGCGTTTAAAAAATCCTATGAACTTACTTCTTATTGGCGAGTCACAAGCTCAGTACCTAGGAGTAGACACAAATAAGCTTAAATTATATGTAATTATACTTGTAGCCTTAGGGGTAGGTGCGGTTGTAGCGCTTACTGGTTTAATAGGGTTTGTTGGTTTAGTAGTCCCGCATATTGCCCGCTTAATGGTGGGGCCGCATTTACGTAATATGCTGCCGCTTTGTATGTTAATTGGCATAGTAGTATTGCTACTTTCAGACTGGTTAGCACGCTTAGTCGTTATGCCTGCAGAGCTACCTATTGGCATTATTACTGCGCTTTTAGGTGCGCCATTGTTTATTTATTTAATCGTTAAAAATAAGCGAGGTTGGTCATGATCGCGTTTAGTAATCTAAGCGTTGGCTTTGGCAACCATAGCGTTTTAAACACCATTAATGGCAGTGCTAAACAAGGGCAACTTGTTGCACTACTTGGTGAAAATGGCGCTGGTAAGTCTACTTTGCTACATACCTTAGCGGGTATGCATGCCTTTACAGGTAGTGTACTTTTTAATAACAAGCCATTGGCCTCTCACGCTAAAAAAAGCCTAGCCACACAGCGCGCGGTGATGATGCAAGCAAACCACGTAGGGTTTGATTTTACTGTATTTGAGCTTATTGCAATGGGCCGCTACCCGTATGTAGAGTCATTAAAAATGCAAAGCGAAAAAGTACATAAATACGCCGCAATTATGGATTTAAGTAATTACTTAACTCGCCGCGTAAGTGCGCTTTCGGGCGGGGAGCAACAACGCGTGCATATGGCGCGTACTTTAGCGCAGCTAAACGCCTTTACACAATCGGCCGAGCCAAAACTCATGTTGCTCGACGAGCCTACATCAGCACTTGATATGCGCCACCAACATGCTTTGCTCAGCTGCGTTAAAGCGTTTGTGGAGCAGGGTAACAGCGCCATTATTGCAATACACGATCTAAATTTGGCCAGCCTTTATGCAACCGATGCTATTTTACTGCACAACAAAAAAGTGCTGCAAAGCGGGCCTATAAACACCGTATTAACTGAACAAAACTTACAACAAATGTACGCCATGAAACTGCATGTAAATCCTCATCCTTATAACGATGCACCCATGGTTTTTTCTCAACGTCAGGAGTTTTTATGAGAGAGCAAGCATTAAACGATGCACGCACCTTGGTTTACAAAACCAATGCCGGTGTTATGTCGACTATTTCTAATAATTTACGCGGCTACCCGTTTGGATCAGTAACCCCTTATATGTGCGACGAACAAGGCCGTGTTTACTTTTTTATTAGCGATATAGCCCAGCACACTAAAAACCTAAAGCACGACTCTCGCATGAGCCTTACCGTATTTGATGCTGCCGACTACGGCGATCAAAACGAGCACGGGCGAGTAACGCTTGTAGGGGATGGCTCTGTTGTGCCAAGTGAGCACGCACACACTTTACTTAATAACTATATTGCCCTATATCCCGAAGCCGCTAGCTATCGCAACGCGCACGACTTTCAGTTATGGCAATTAGACGTAGTGCGCGTGCGCTACATTGGCGGCTTTGGAAAAATATTTTGGCTTGAACAAAACGAATGGCAAGGCGAGGCAAAAAACTGGGACGAAAACCAGCAGCAAAGCATGATAAGCCATATGAACGACGATCATCAAGATGCTATGTCGCTCATATTAATGCAGCACTATAACGTTGCTGATAACACCCCAATAATGAGCGGCTTATTACCCACAGGTTTTTATATACAAAGCCAAAAGCGTAACTACTTTATTAACTTTAAAACCCAGTGCAACAGCCCGTTAGAGGTACGTAAAGCGCTGGTTGCGTTAACTAACCAAGCTCGAAGTGACTAAATAAATAAATGACGACATAGTTAACCTGAACTCTGATTAAGAGATTCACTAACTATGTCGTTGTTTCATAAGCAAGCTGTTTGCTCGCCTCGTTTGGCTAAAGCCTTAAAAGCCGCTTGTTGATGTTCTTTTTGTACATAGCGAGTAGGCAAAGGGTTAACCTGCAATTGGTACCCACTTTGATTAGCTTGCACACTTGTTACCGGCGATACCCAAACAACATTTAACTCTGGCGCTAGACGCTTAATAACACGTGCTATACCTTCGCCATTTTTTACATGAAAATCGCCCGCTATATGCATTACCTGCGCATCTTTATGATTATTTAAATAGTTAACGATAGACTCACCCATGGTTTCATCCCAGGTAACTTGCGCAGCATAATAGTTTTCGTTTTGACTCACCGAGCCGTGGTGCATTGAGGTCATAAAGCGTTGTTTATAATCACTGGGGGACGTATCAATAGTGGCTGCAATGTAGCGGCGTTGTTTATCATCAAGTTTATTGAGGTAACTTATGCCTTGCCTGCCAATACACGTAACAATATTTTTAGGCGCATTTGCAGCTATTACATCGCTATTGTTCGTTTTTGCCAGCTCTATAAGCGCACGGTAGTCGCTTTTATAATTAGGCCACGCTTGGGTGTTATCAATTAAATACTGCTCACCAATTTCACTTTTAATGTACTGGTTTAAAATAGGCTGATCGGCACGGCTAAACTGCTCAAGCGAAAGGGTAGTGCGTTTATTACTTTTGCTTAATTGCTCAAATAACTCAGCCTGAAATAAATGCACGCCCGGGTGCGTATGCCATTCACCTACTAAAACCACATCGGCATTTAATAGCGTGGGCTCTAATAATACAGAGCTAACAGCCTTTGCTTTGGCATTATAAAGTGCTGAGAAATACAGCGATGAGCTTTTATCGGGCAGCACAGTGGTTGTACTACAACCACTCAAACCCATAACTAACGCCAGAGTTAACATAGACTTTTTCATACACACCTTTTAAAACCTGTTAATACAAATAATTATCAATATCATATATTTATAATCCGTATTAAGCCAGCCAAAAACAGGACAAAATAAATAAGTAAAGAAGAGCAAATAACGCATTGTAGAGTGCAATTGATAGACAGTTAAGGGCGAGGAGCAGACGGTCGGGTAAACTCGTTTTTGGACAGAAACGAGTTTGTATAATTGCTGTAACCCCGTGGCTATTGATTAAAGTAACTAATGAAAAACAAGGCCTTCATCTAATTGATATGCTTCAGTATGTGTTAAATTGGGTATAAGTAACCATACATATCACGGAATACTATGAGAACTGAGCAAGAAATTTTTGATGAACTAGAGGTAATTGCTGCCCAAGAAGGTTTCTGGGAGGTTATAGCTTTTTTCTGTTGTAAAGACACTTTTATTCATTTTTCTGGTGGAAAGTTGGACGCTGAAGCCTTCGCGCAGGCATTTGATAGAACTCGCTTATCCAGAACTGAGCTTTCAACACTCATTGGTTTAGCGTGTAAAAGCGGATTCAGAGATAAGCAATTGAGCTTAGATGAATTAAAAGAAAGAGCGGAACATGTCTGGCATCTTCTTGATGAATTACATCATAGCTTTTATCCACCACTAGACTTTGCTGACTTGTCCGAAAAGGTTGGTGATGATATCCCTAATTTTGGTGAGTTCATGCGAGAACTAGCCCCAAATAGTGATAAAAATCAATTTATGCGAGAAGCTATTTTTTACGGAGGGGATGGGGTTTTTAAACATCAATATAGAGATTTAGCCAAGCGTAGATATTCTCTTGATGAAGATTGGCTTGAGGCAAACAAAGGGTTCAAAATCTCTCAAGCAGTTGATGTCATTTCGGCTATAGAAAAAATTCAACTAGAAAAAGCCAATCAATTAGCCTCTTCAGCGAAAAGCTGGCCATTGCCATACCACCTACCTATGTTCATTTTTACCATCTCTGAAGTTGTAACACAAAGTGGTTTAGGCGAGAAGGTTGTCGAGGCTGTGATCGCAGCTTTATCAGCCAACCCTGAAGAAGGAATGCAATGCTTTAAATCTGTAGATGATTTTAATCATAAGAATGCGTTTCCTATAATAAAAACTGGTGAAGACACCTTCGTCAGTTTTCAAGCCTACAGTTTATGGGAAGCTCTTTATGAAAGCCCATTCTTTTGGTTTAACGAAGACAAAGCTTACAAGTCTATTGCAAGCAAACACAGAGGTGCTTTTACTGAAAATTTTACAGCAGAACGCCTAGCATTATTATTTGGCGAAGAGAACGTTTTAACCAATATCGATATCTTCGATGGTAAAGACAAAGCTGGTGAGATTGACGTTTTAGTCACATTTGGTCGTTTCGCGATAGTAGTGCAAGCCAAGTCTAAGAAGCTGACGATTGAAGCTCGTAAAGGTAATAGTCAGCAGCTTGAAGACGATTTTAAGAAAGCGATTCAAGACGCTTATGACCAAGCTGACTTGTGTAGCAAACTCTTGCAAAAAGAAGGTTATATTTTCAAAGACGAATCTGGCAAAGAAGTTAATATTCAATCAGATTTCAAGGCGATATTTCCTGTTTGTATCGTATCAGACCACTTCCCAGCCCTTGCTGCGCAAGCGCGACACTTTCTAAAATATCAAACAACCAATGTAATAAAACATCCCTATGTAATGGATGTGTTCTTAGTAGATATGATTACGGAAATGCTACCATCTCCCCTCTGGGTTCTCGATTACCTTCTCAAACGGAGTGAGTATGGTGATTCAATCCTTTCTAATCATGAACTAGTAATTCTTTCAACTTACATCAAGCAAAACTTATATTTTGAGGAAGATCCGACACTAGTTATGCTTGACGATGATATTTCCACAGATCTTGAATTGGCCATGTTAGCCAGAAGAGATGGCCATGATGGCCCGAAAACTCCCGAAGGTTTTCTCACATTTCCTAGAAAGTCTCATGTTGGAAGAATTATCGATGAGATTGAGTTTTCGGCAGATTATTGTCTTCAGAAGCTAGGATTACAGCTTCTATCTATGAGTGGTAATAGTATCGTTCTACTCAATGAAGCTATTTCAAAGATGATTGCTCAGTTTAAAAAAGATCAACAGCACCATGATATATCACTTCCCTTGTTAGAGGAAAAAACTGGTTTAACTGTCCATTGTAATGAAGATGAGAATGATACTGCCTACAAGAAACTAGTGACACATTGTGAGAAGCGAAAATACACATGCAAAGCAGAATCTTGGGTTGGATGTTGTTTTAGCCCAACTAAAGATAAATTCCGATTCGCTTCATACCACGAAGGTAAGTGGAACAAATCAGATGAAATGGATAGATTAGTTGCGGATCTAAAGCCTATTTCACCAGAGCATCACATAGAAGACGTAAGAACAATTTCCTTTGGTAAGCAGCCACAGATAGAAGGCAGAAAAGTAGGAAGAAATGACCCTTGCCCATGCGGCAGTGGTAAGAAATATAAACGATGCTGTATACCATAATTCTGATTTAGTGGTAAAAACCCAATCGTTTGTGAGCCTCGCATTCATAGCGAGGCTTATTCGTATTGGAATCGCTTATTGATTTAAATAGTATTTAAAACTCATTTTGGGGCAGAAACGAGTTACGCTTGAGTGTTCGTTTATGGCACTCTCCAGTCATTCAACAACATAAAATGTTGATAATAATTGGCAAGGTATTTTACTGTGTCGGATGGCGCTTCGCTTATCCGACCTACACTAGCACATACGCGGCTGAAAAATTTAATTTTATAACTATTATCTCTTAAAATTAGCGACCTACTTATGATGAGTTAACTATTAATTTTAATAACCGCTAACATATTGCAACTAAACTAGACAGCCACTTCAATTGCAACTAAACTAGACAGCCACTTCAATTAAAAAATAAAACTGTGCCATAAAATCTACTTTTAGGTTAATTATTTACCTTTCCTACTCGGTTATTTTAATTTCATCCATTTAGTAAGTCATTAGCGCCCTTAAACCTAAATTACACGCATGAGAATAACTGCATAATTATAGTTTTAATTTCTTACTAAGAAGTTTACGTCTTATGCGAGTAGCTTTTCGCAATTACTGATATTCGCTCGTCGCTTTCGGTTTAAATTTTCACAGTAACTTACTTGTGAAGTGGGCCTGCCTACTGCGCCATGAAATACGCGCGTAAATTGTGTGGTGAGCTTTAACCAGTTTTCTGGGGAGATATTCACCCTGTCTAGTAAAGGCAAATGTGTACTTTCAATATACCCTCGCTTGTCTTCTCGTATACAACGTCCTGTTAATTCAACAAGTTCAAGGTACGATTTAAGCTCAAACGGGAGTCCTTTTGGCATTATTTGGCGTGGCATGCCTGCAAAGCGAAGTAGTTTTTTTGGTTGTTTGCCATCCTTTGCATTTGTTAAACGTTCTTGGACGCTGGTATGGTCTGACTCTTCTGGGGTGTTAGCCATTTTAGCTCTAATAGGATTTAAATCTACATACGCCATACAGGCGGCAAGTGCGGCTTCATCTAATAATGCTTGAGACGTAAAGCGCCCCTCCCAGAATCGTCCTGTGCAGTTATCTTCTTTATTCGCTCTGCGCGCAATGTTTTCATTTAATAACCGCATAAACCAGCTGATGCTTGATAAGCGCTCTCGATATTCCTTTACCGTTTTATTAAAAAAGATAAGTTCAGCTTTACTTAGCTTTTCACCCTGTATGTACTTTTGCGTCAATACGGTGCCTTTACAGAGTGTATGCCAGCGAATAATAATCGCTTTATCATTCAGCCTATTTGCTTTTTTATCATCAACATACAATACTAAATGGGTATGGTTACTCATTACTGCGTAAGCACATACATCAATACAAAATACCGCTGCTAATTCAAGTAGCTTATCTTTAACCCAACTTCGTCGATGTTCGTAAGACTTGCCTGTAAAGTGGTCTTCACCACACAGAAAGGCACGACGAACACACCGTGAAATACAGTGATAATATTTTGTATCAACCAAACTTACCTGGCGTTTTCTTGCAATAGCCATAAAACACCTGCTCACTTTTTAGACTAACTGAAATTTAGTCATTAGCCTTAGAAAGTGCAAATTTAGGATGGATGTCTAGTTTATTTTTTAGTTTATTTTTTAATTACTTGTTTACAAAGGTAATTATTGGTGAAATTATCGGAGTATGTAATATACGCCGCTTTGGTGTGTTATAAACCTCCAAAATGGTGTTCAATAAGCTGTTATGTGATTGGGCACAGCTGAGAGTCTGTCGAAAATGAATAATCCAGAAATAAAATCACTGTTTAAATACAAACCATTAAATAATTTTACTTTAGATATTATCGCAAATAATAGGATTTATTATCCAAAGCCAGAATCATTTAATGATCCATTTGATACACAGTGCTCCTTTAAGAACTCGTCAGCTATAATCGAAGCTAACGATCAGGATAAAATCAAAAAGGCGTTTCCTAATGAAAATCCAAATGAGGTTCTTGCTTACACAAGAAAAGACCTAACAGGTGACATTGATTCTTTTAAAAAGGAACTTAAAGATTTTGGTATTTTATCCTTAGCTGAAGATGAAAAAGATATATTAATGTGGTCTCACTATGCTGATGATCACAAAGGAGTTTGTATCGAGTTCGAGCGAAATAATTCAAATGAACTAGGTAATTCAAAAGTTACTAGAAAGGTTGCATATACTAAAAATTATCCATCAATGAATGTTAAATCACTTCTTTCAAAGGATGGTCATGAAAAGTCTTTGATGCGTGTTTTATATACAAAGTCTGAGCATTGGAGTTATGAAAGAGAGTGGCGAAACTTTCAAGCTGATGGTGGAAAAGTTTATCCTATTCCGGGAGAAATATTATCAATAACGTTTGGGGCTCGCGCATCTGATTTGGATATAGATATTATAAAAAAACTTGTTGGTCATTCTATACCGTTATATCAAGCACAACTTAAAGAAAATGAGTTCGGTATCAAGCTGAAAAAAATCGTATAAAAAAGCTTAGTTAGCTGGAGCGTTATTACTCTATGAGTTACGGATTCGAAATTAAACATTATCTATGGAGTTTTTCAGCTAAGTCGATGTGTCCTAGATAACTTATGATATTTGGACTTATAGGAAAGCTTTACCACAAACTAAACTAGACAGCCACTCTAATTACTCAGTCGAACTTCGGTAAAGAGCTGTGAGTTCAACTGGTGAATGCAACGCTATCCTTATTATTAGTTAAAGGAGCGTTTACATGAAACAGAGAAAGCGTATTTATTATAATGCAGAACAAAGAAGGTTAATTTGGGTTCGATATCAGCGCGGTGATAGTGCGCATGATATAGCAAGATTATTTGATCGATACCATTCATCTATATTAGGTATTATCCATAAAACAGGTGGTGTTCGGCCGCTTGAGCCCAAACGCTCACCAACGACACCAACTCTCGCAGAGCGAGAAGACATTTCACGAGGGTTAGCAGCAGGTAAGTCACTTCGAGAAATAGCGAGATATCTTAATCGCTCTCCTTCCACTATTTGCCGCGAAGTAAACCGCCACGGCGGGATTAAAAAATATCGAGCGAGTAAAGCTGACAAAATTGCCTGGGAAAATGCCAAACGCCCTAAGCCTTGTAAGCTGTATGGCAACAAAGAATTATGTTTAATCATTGCTCAAAAGATGGAATCTGCATGGTCACCTCAGCAAATTTCTGGTTGGCTTAGGCGGAGATATCCCAATAATGAGGATTTGAATGTGTCGCACGAAACAATATATAAAACCCTATATATACAAACCCGCGGCGCCTTAAAAAAAGAGCTACAAAAACACTTAAGGACGCAGCGGGTAGTCAGGAAATCAAAACACGCCACTCTTAAAGGTAAAGGGTTAGGAAGGATAGTTGACGCTGTACCAATTAGTGAAAGGCCATCAAATGTTGAAGACAGAGCTGTTCCAGGCCACTGGGAGGGAGACTTGATCCAAGGCTCAGGAAACAGTTTTATCGCGACTCTAGTTGAGCGGCACTCTAGGTATGTAATGTTAGTGAAAGTACCTAGTAATAAAACAAAGCCAGTAATCGAAGCGTTGATTAAACAAGCTAATAAGTTGCCTGCAGAGCTTTATAAATCATTAACTTGGGACAGAGGATGTGAGCTTACTAATCATAAAGACTTTACTCTAGCTACAGATATTCAAGTATATTTCTGCGACCCACAATCACCTTGGCAACGCGGTTCCAATGAAAATACAAATAGGCTATTAAGACAATACTTTCCAAAAGGAACTAACTTAAATGAGCATTCTCAGATAAGATTAAACCAAGTTGCCAGACAACTTAATGAGAGGCCGCGGAAAACACTGGAATACGAAACACCTGCGGAGCGATTTAATCAGTGTGTTGCATCGAGTGGTTGAACTCACAGCACTCTCCAGCCATTCAACAACATAAAATATTGATAATAATCCGCAAGGTATTTTACTGTGTCGCATGCCGCTTCGCTTATCCGACCTACACTGGCACATACACGGCTGTCAAAATTGAATCCTATTAATCAATTTCGATAACTAAACTTACCCCCGTAATTACGACCCTTTAACAACCACGTTTAACAATAAAGCTTTTTAAACATTAGATCGCGTTGATTCTGTAACCCCTTTTAATAACTAGTTAAACGCCCTTAATTATTATCTTTTTAGGATACTATCAATATGTTATATTATAACAAGTGATATGTTTAGCTCTATTTAGGTAAGGGTTAGTTTATGAAATTGGTTACTCAAGGGCTGAGTATTGCCCTGCTATTAGGGTTGGGTTTTAGTGCTCATGCGCAAAAGCGTGTGCATGTGCATGGGGAAGGTGAGTTACTTATTGCTCAAGAGGGCAATGTGCTGCAAATGCAGTTTATTATTCCGGCTGCCGATGCGCTGGGGTTTGAGCACCAAGCTACTACTGCATCTGATGAAAATGCCATTGATGTACTTGCTCAGCAATTAAAAAATAGTAACCATGCTATTGATATAAAAGGGCAGTGTATTTTACAAAGCACCGAAAACTCGCTTGCTCACAGTCATAGTGAACTTGATGAGCACGATGAGCACGATGAGCACGATGAGCACGATGAGCACGATCATCATAATGTTGAAGCCACCTACAATTTTAACTGCAAAACACCGCTAAAAGTTT
>NZ_PNCT01000080.1:0-5908 GCF_005887365.1 Pseudoalteromonas sp. S3785
TGATACGGGCGAAGTGGATGTAACGCCACCGACCTTAGAGATCATTCCTTCGTTCTTACTTGGCAACCTAGTTTCTCTTTCTGGAGATTCTGATTTACCAGAAGGGTCAGTGATCACCATTACCGAGTACCTTGTTGGCGGTGCTGTAGGCGCTACCTACACAGCAACAACGAATGCCGATGGCACATGGGGACTTGCCAACATAACAGTACCTCTGCTTAGTCTTGCGTATGTTACTGCAACTGCAAGTGATGCAGCCGGCAATGTTGTTACTGTCAACTCACTTGACTTTGATAATGAAGCACCAGCGCTTAGCGTTACTGTAGATGCATTATCGAATGATACAACGCCAGTGGTTTCTGGTACTACAGATATGGAGCAAGGAACCGAGATACAACTAACCGTTGTAGATAGTGAAGGTCAAAGCCAGCAGTTTACGGCCATTGTGCAGGCTAATGGAAGTTGGTCTGTTGAAGTACCAGCCGAGTTAGCGCAAGGGCAGTACACAGTTACCGCCGAGGTAAGAGACGATGTTGGTAATTTAACCTCTGAGCAAACACAAGGTGAAATAGACAGTATTGCACCCACGCTTAGTGTTAACCCTATTGACACAACTGCAGATACAACGCCAACCCTATCAGGCACCAGTGATGCCATTGGAGCTGATGTAATAGTCAGCATTGACGGTCAAACTTTTGTTGCGGTAGTTGGTGTTGATGGCAACTGGCAGGTAGAGGTACCAGTTGCACTTACCGACGGTAATTATACGGCGCAAATTAATGTTGCAGACGATGCTAATAATATTACTAACACAACAATTGACTTAACAATTGATACCCAGATACCGATAGTCACTTTGGACGACATAACGGTGTTTAACACAGATACGCCAGTTATTAGTGGCACATCAACTGAACCTACTGGCACAAATGTAGATATTGTTATTACTGATAGTAATGGTGATACACACACGTTAGCGGCTACGGTTGATGTAGATGGTAATTGGCAAACAACAGCGCCTAATTTACCGCAAGGAAGCTATAGTGTTACTGCTAGCATTACTGATGATGCTGGTAATAGTGGCTCTGCAACTGGAACAGGCCTTGTTGATACACAAGCACCTACTATTACCATTGATGCATTAGGTACAATTAATAACAGTACACCAACAATCACAGGTACCTCTAACGGGGGTGAGGGTACTTTAGTTACGGTAACAATTACTGATGGTGATAGCGTTGATACCTATACAACAACTGTGGGGAGTGGCGGACTATGGAGTGTTGATGTAACGACCCCATTAATTGATGGACAGGTGACAGTTACAGCAAGCATTACCGATACCGCAGGGAACAGTACGCAAGTAGATACAACTGCTACGCTTAACACTAATGCGCCTACTATCAATATAAACACCATTGTTGATACAAACGATCAAACTCCAACACTTTCGGGTACAAGTAGTGCGGCTGATGACACTGAAATTACAATAGTTATAACGGATTTTAATAATGTTTCACACACATTAACTGCAACTGTGCTAAGCGGTGTTTGGAGTGTAGATGCGACAGATATACTTCCAGAGGGAGAGTTTACTGTTACTGCAAGCGTTACCGAAAATGGCTTAACAAGCAATGCTACAAGTAGTGGTGTTATAGACTTAACTGCACCTGCACTAAGTATTAACACGCTAATTACAGCCAATGATACAACCCCTACGCTTTCGGGCACAACAACGGCACCACAAGGTGCAATAATTGTGATCTTAATTACTGATAGTTTAGGTGCTGAGCAAACAGTTAATGCCACAGTGGGAGCTAATGGCACTTGGTCAGTAGCTGTACCTACTGCACTTAGTGAAGGGGAATTCAGTGTAAATGCATCAACAACAGATACCGCAGGCAACCCTGTAAATACTAGCACTACCGGTGTGGTTGATATAACCGCGCCAGTGGTTAGCATTAACGATATTGTAGGCAGTACTGATTTAACACCTAGCGTGTCTGGCAGCGTAACAGGTGCAGCCTTAGGAGATGTGGTTGCTGTGGTATTTACAGACTTCCAAGGTAATGCGCATACTGTAAATACAACGGTGCAAGCCGGTGGGACTTGGTCAGTAGAGGCAAGTAATACTCTTTCACAGGGAGCATATTCAGTTGAGGTATTTATTACTGATAATGCCGGAAATACAGGTAGCAATACCACTAACGCAAATATAGATACAATTGCGCCAGAAATTAGTATTGATCAAAGTTCATTAATACTTACCCAAGACAGCACGCCATTAATTAGTGGCACATCAAACGAGCCAAATACAAACGTTATCGTTACGTTTACGGATTCAGTTGGTGCATCGCACCAAATTACCGTACAAACGGATGCAAATGGAGACTGGCAAGCCGCTGCCGATAACATTTTAGCTGACGGTGTCTACAGTGTTACGGCTACGATTACTGATAGTGCAGGAAATACCTCGGTAGATAGTAAAACGGGTGGCGAAGTAGATACAGTAGGGCCAGAGCTTACTATTGTGCCTTCGTTCTTGCTAGGGCAGCTTGTTTCTTTATCTGGTACATCTGATTTAGGTGAAGGCAAAACCGTTACGGTAACTCTAGAGCTTGCAGGTGATTTACTTGACTTAACATACGATGTTACCACCGATGCCAATGGTGATTGGGAATTACTAGGCCTGGCGGTTAATGTTATTGGTCTATCAGTTGTAGAAGCCTCTGCAACTGATGATGCAGGTAACACAACCACTATAACTACGGCTGATGTTGATGCGTCAACGCCATTACTTAATGCTGTGGTTGACTTTGTCACAGGGCAAGGGGATTTACCAATCATTAGCGGTACGACCGACCAAGCCCCAGGCACCGAAGTACTTGTTGAAGTCATTGATAGTGATAACGTTGTGCAAGAACTCATTGCGATTGTACAGACGGATAACTCATGGGCAGTACAAGTTCCTCAATCACTTGCTGAAGGCGTGTTTACTGTAACTGTAAATGTATTAAGTGAAGTCGGGATCACAGCTACACAGCTGCTAAGCAGTGTAGTAGATACCATCTCGCCAACGCTTGATTTACAAGTAATTGGTACAACGTCAGATTCTACTCCAATCATTCAAGGAACCAGTGATTTAATTAATGGCATGGTAGAAATTCAGTTAGACGGCGGCTCAGTACTAACCACAACAGTGAATGCAGCTGGTCTATTTTCACTAGAAGTTGATGCGCTGGCTGAAGGGCAGCATGTTGCCAACGTGAGTATCACTGATCATGCTGGCAATGTAGTAACGCAAACGCTTGAGTTTGTTGTTGATACGTTAGTACCTGTGGTAGATATTTTACCGTTGAGCATCAGCAATACTGACATACTAACTATTTCGGGTACTTCAGAAGAAGCTCCGGGTACGGACATTGACGTAACAGTAATTGGTAGTAACGGCAACGCAACAGTATTTGATGCCCTTGTTGGGAGCGATGGCACGTGGTCGTTATTAACCACGAGCCTACCTGATGGTATATATAGTATATTTGCAAGTATTACTGATGCTGCGGGTAATGTAGGCCAATCTGCTACTGAGCAAGTGACGATTGATACCATACCGCCATCGTTAGAAATAGACGCCTTTGGTGTACTTAACACGCTAACGCCAACTATTACTGGCACCAGTGACGAAGAGGCAGGTAGCTTAATTACGGTTAATATTACCGACTCTACAAACACACTTTATGAAGTTACTACAACAGTATTAGGCGATGGCACGTGGCTTATTGTTGCACCTGAACTTGCTGAGGGCGAATTAACCATAGAAGCCATTAGTATTGATGATGCAGGTAATATAGCAACGGTGACGCAAACGGGCGTTGTGAGCACCACTTTACCGAGTCTATTAATTAACCCAATAATAGATACAAGCGATACAACCCCTACTATTAGTGGTACTACCGATGTAATAAACGGTAATGTAGAAGTTGTTATTACAGATAGCAGTGGTAATGCAACAACCTATAACACTCAAGCTATTGCTGGTGTATGGACATTAATACCGACCACTCCATTAGCTGAAGGTGCGTTTACGGTTGATGCGACAGTCGAAAACTTAAACCTTACAAGCTCTACAAGCCTAAGTGGCATTGTTGATTTAACACCGCCATCAATCGATATTGACCAGCTACCAGTGACTAATAACTCACTACCAACCATTACAGGTACAAGTGATGCACCAGCAGGTACAACACTGAGCGTGGTTATTACTGATGCTAATAATGATTCACAAACACTTACTGCCCAAGTTGCAGGCAATGGCACATGGTCAGTAACAGCGACTACTCCATTAAGTGAAGGTAGCTTTAGTGCTACAGCATCCATAAGTGATACTGCGGGTAACTCCTCTAGCGATACTATGGTGTCAAGTACAGACTACACAGCGCCAACTGTCGTCATAGACCCAATATCGGTAGGGCAAGATACTACGCCTACTGTTACAGGCTCAGTAACGGGAAGCTTCGCAGGCGCGTTAGTAGTCGTTATGTTTACTGATTCAGCGGGTGCCACTCACAATGTTCAAACAACAGTTGGTCCTGATGGAACTTGGAGCGTGACCTCTGAAGAAGTACTTCCTGAGGGTAACTACAGCGTAGATGTAAGCATTGCTGATAGCGCAGGTAATACAGGTACGCAATCCACAAGTAGCGCAATTGACTCAGGTATTACAATTGACTCAGGGCTCGCTCTAACCGCGGATCAAAGTCCACTTGTTACAGGAACTGCTGGTGCTGGAGAAACGATATTAGTCACCTTTAGCGGCCCCATTGAGGTCACTAAGCAAGTAACCGCTGATGCATCCGGGGCATGGAGTGCTTCACCAGATACAGATTTAGTTGATGGCGCATACACTGTAACAGCGGTAGCAACGGATACATCTGGCAATACAACTTCAAGCGGTAGCGTATCTGGGTTGGTTATAGATACAACCCCAATAGGTTTTGAGGTTACTGATTTTAGGTCAGCATTGGGTCTTTTATTACCATCAGTTGAAGGGACAACAGAGCCAGATACTGAAGTATACATTATAGGCTCTTCGTTATTGGGTGTTGACTTACTCGGTCTAGATTTAGATGTATTAGAACTTTCAGGGAGCTTTACTTCAGATAGCAATGGAGAATGGGGAGGGTTATTAAGCTTAGCTAATCTGAACATTGGTGGAGGAGAGCAGTTTTACTTTGTTACTGTTGATGAGGTAGGAAACTACTTAATCAAAAATACTGCTAATGAGATAGAACAGTCTGGTAATATATACACGTCACAATCTGGCTCAGGTGCTGGCGATACTATGCCTTCGTCATTTAGCGAAGAGTCGGCATTGGGAGATACGCAGAGCGATGGCGTGTTAAACACACAAACGATAAACCTTGAAAATATAGGAAGTATGACAAGTTCATCTGAGCAAGTTGTACAAGTAAGCGAAACAGAGCCACTTAATTTAAACGATGTAATTATTGACTCTGAAACAGAGCAATTGCTTGCATTAAATAACTTACTTGACGAAGAAGGCTCTGCAATTGCTTATAGCCCTGCACAAAGTGGAGGACGTGTTGATGAGGCAGCGCCAGCCGTTGATGTTCAAAACCAAACAGAGGAAATGATTAAACACTTAATTGAAAATGGTAACAATCAAACGGATATATAATACCAACCCGCAATAATACTTAATCATTTTGTGGGGCTAAACGTGTCGTTATCAGCGTTAAAAATTCTCATTTAGAACAACTAAATAGCGAATTTTTTACCTAGCTAACAACACGTTTTTCCAGCCTCAAAGGAGATCACTTAATTATGCGGATTGGTTTTATTTGTGTTATTTACTGTTGTACGGATTATTATTAGTGATACTCATAGC
>NZ_PNCT01000081.1:0-26794 GCF_005887365.1 Pseudoalteromonas sp. S3785
GACTATCAACAATGTGTAAAACATTTAATACCAATTCGGATAATTATGTGGTCTATTTTGAGGATGGATAAACATCTTGATAGCAAGGCAAAAAATTCGCTATTTAGTTGTTCTACATGAGAATTTTTTAACGCAGATAGCGGCACGTTTAGCCCCTGAAAATGATTAAATATTATTGCGGATTGGTATAATAGCTTAAATTACAACCCAGCTTTTTAGCTGGGTTTATTATTGACTATTCAAATATAAGTCATGTAGTGAGCAAAACACGACCCCTTACTCGGCTTCTACTTATTATGACCTTGTTGAAGCAACTATTAGCCCATCCCCTCCTAAAAAACACATTAACAATACAAATAATTAACTTTAATAGAATATTTATTTAACCACACACTATTTTTACTGTGCTAGTTTTAGTAATAGGTACCTAATGCCTTGCTGTGGCGCCGCAGCATTTAATTAACATAAGGTCCAATATGAAAAATAAAACAGCTCAAAATAATGCAGATGTAGATATGACACCAATGTTAGATATCGTATTCATTTTATTGATATTTTTTATTGTAACTACATCATTTATTAAACCTATAGCCATTGAAATACAACGACCACTTGATAAACCCACCATCAATAAACAAACTAAAAGCGCTACTTTTAGTATTGATGAACATAATGCGGTGTATTTTTCTGGCAGGTTAATAGATTTAGAACAAATTACCAACAATCTTGCTATGTTTGCTGCTAAATACAAAGTAAGCGCTGTACTTATTAAGGCTCACGAAAACAGTAAACATAATACATTAATGAGAGTAATGGATAATATTAAAGAGTATGAAGATTACACTATTAGCTTAATATCTGAATAACGTAGTTATATACATTGCTGGTAGACCAAAAAAAGGGCCTTACGGCCCTTTGAACTTAAATAACATAAGGGAGTGTTATTTATTAAAAGCGGTATTCTGCACCTACGTAGTAGTATGCACCGTTAAAACCAAATGGTGCTGAACGGCGAGAGTATTCAAATACACCATCGCTGCTTACAATTGTATTACCGTTAGCATCTACAATTGTGCCCGAACGTGAGTTACCAATGGTGTTTTTATCTGGGTATACGTCAAATAAGTTGTTTGCACCAATATTGACAGATAAATCTTCGGTCACAAAATAGTTAACTTTAACGTCAGTTAAAATTTCTGCTCCGTAAGTTTGGCGACCGCCATCCTCTACTGTGTATTCACCAAAGCGGTTAAGTGAAAGGTTTACTGTCCAGTCACCACGCTGATAAAGCGCACTTAAATTAATGCGATCTTCTGGTTGCCACTCTTCAATAATTGAAATTTCTTGATCAGAGAATACATCTTCAACAGGTACTGTTTCTAGGCCTGAACCCGAAGGCGTAAATAACGAGACAACCTCAGTTTCTGTAAAGTTAGCTGCTAAAGTAAAATCAAGTGTGCCGCCTAAGCCTTCAGTATTCCAAGTCGCTACAAAATCAATACCCGAAGTTTCGGTATCGGCACCATTTAAGAAAAACTGCCCTGCACCTGCGCCTGAGCTGAGTAATGCCGCATCTAGGCTTGAAGAAAGCCCTTTGCCTAAACGGTTACTAATTACTATGCGGTCGTCAATATCAATTGAGTAGTAATCTACAGTAACATTAATGTTGTCTGTTACATTGTAAACAATACCTAAACTGCGGTTTTGCGATTTTTCTTCTTTAAGCTTTGGAATACCTAAACTTTGCGCAAGGGTTGAGTCGTTTCTGAATGTACCTACTTCCTCAGCAACTAATGAGCCGTCTTCCGCTACAACGAATTGTGTACTAATGTTGTTAAAGTACAATTGCTGCATTGACGGTGCTCTAAAGCCTGAACTTAATGCACCACGCAATGACACATCATCAGTAATTGCCCAGTTACCGGCAAGCTTAAAGTTTACCGTATCGCCAAAGCCTTTGTAATTATCGTAACGCAGTGCGCCTGATAAAATAACATCTTCAATTAGGTAAGTTTCTGCATCAAGGTAAAACGAAATTACATCGCGCGACTCATCAACCGATGACGCAGGTGAAGAACCACCAAAACCTTGCGTGCCACCAGAGGCATCTTCTGAGCCCACTCCGCCACTTAAACCACTATAAATACTTACCCCATCAAGGGTGTCGTAATCACGGTACGCATATTCGCTGCCCTCTAAAATGCGGTATTCATCAGTACGAATTTCTGCACCCATCGCCAGTGAATAGTCATCAAAGTTTTGTGTAAAATCTATATTAATGGTTTGCAGTGATAGCTCCATACCATAAGCATAAGCTTCTCGCGGAATAGTATTGCGTATATCAGCGGCACTTAAACCTTGCTCGTAACGTAAAAAGTTAGCGTACGAGGCATTAATTGTGTCACTGGTTGTGTAATCAATGCTGTTTTCACCGTATGTGTACGATACATCTAAGCTTGCGTCGTTATCAAAATCGGTTTTGTAACCAAAGTTATAAGAAATATCGTCAATGGTGGTATTAATTTTAGGTAAAAAACCTAACGGGATGGTGGCATCGTTATCTTGTAATACCGGGTTACCGCCTGCATTTGCATTGTGGCGGAAAAACGCCGCTGATTCGTTATCGCGCGTTGAATACGTAATAAAGCCATACAGCTCGCCATCACCTAACTCATACCCTGTATTAACCGTTAAGCCAAATTGTTGTGAGTCGGCATCGCCAATACGGAAGGTATCTCTATCGGCGGTCAGTTCACGTGGATCGCCAGCCAATAAAGTACCATCACTCAGCTCGGTACAGCCATAAAACTGACATGAGCCATGTAAGCCAGCGCGGTTAGTAGGCGCGCGGTCGCGGTAATTAAGCGTTGCATTTAAGTAGCCGCTATCACCTAGGGCAAACCCTTTATTAAAATCAACGTTTACTGTTTCGCCGTCGCCTTCTGAATATTCGCCGTAATTAACGGCCGCTTTACCGTCTTCACTGCCATCTTTGAGTACAATATTAATTACACCGGCAATTGCATCTGAGCCGTATTGCGCTGCGGCGCCATCTCGTAATACTTCTATGCGTTTAATAGCAGAGGCCGGAATAGCATTCATATCGGTACCTGCGGTACCACGTCCTACTGAGGTATTGATATGAATAATACTTGCCTGATGACGACGCTTACCATTAATCAGCACTAATGTTTGGTCAGGCCCTAAGCCACGCAGTGTTGCAGGTCGTAAGGCATCTGTACCGTCACTAATTGACGAGCTTGAAAAGTTAAATGAAGGTGCAATAGATTGCAACATACGGCCAACTTCGGTTTGGCCTGTGTTTTCAAGTGCTTCAGCACTTAAAATATCAACGGGTACGGGTAAATCTTCTACTGAGCGCCCTGCGACACGGCTACCTACAATAGCAATTTTTTCTATATTCTCTTGTGCAACGTCCTCGGCTGCATTCACACCGTGTGAATTTGCTGCAAGCAATGCTGGTAATACAGCTGCACTAACCCCTGAAAGCTTCATCATGTTGTTATCTTTCCTATTGATTTGTTTGAGTTTTATACTCAGTAAACCATTTTGATCGACAACCGCATCGAGCTCAGTCCCTACTAATAATGCTTGCAGTGCATCTAGTTGGGTATAAAAACCATAAACCGAATTTGCTTGGTATTTTTTTGCCAACTCATAAGAAAACACCACTGTTTGCTCTGTTTGTTTAGCAAATTCTATTAAGGCTTTGTCTGCTCGCTGCGCTTGTATATCAAATTGCACCATTTTCTGGGTAATTTGTGTTGCCCCTTGCACACTCATGCTAAAAATAGCCGGAGCAAGTACACTTAAACCACTAAGTAGGTGCGTTTGGTTACTGCGCAATTTATATAAACAGCTGACAAACAAAATTCCTCTATAGTTTTTTATCTTTTTTTTAAACTTTTTTTTACCAATAACATTTAAAAATGCAACTTCACCTAACATTTGTTTGATATGCATAACATTTCTTATGATTTAGTTTGCTGTTTTAGGCTTACCATATGCTCACCTAAATGCTCATGCTCTATTGCAAAATTAGTCTGCAAACTCTCAAGTAATCCCTCAACATCTCCGGCTTTAAATACACCCGCTACTTTTATGTTGGCAAGCTCAGCGCTTGACAGCTCAAATCGTGTAGAGGTGTAACGGCTCACTTCATTTAAGGCATCGCTTAAATACTCACCATTAAAAATTAACATACCGTTCTGCCACGCTAAATCACGTTGTACGTCGTCCACAGAAAGTTGGGTAATAGGCTTGGTAATGCTTTGTTCAATAATTGCTTTTTCGCCGGAGATAACAATATTAGCATTGATATTTCGTACTTTTTTAGCGTTATTATCAGCCAGTTGGTAGTCTTTAAAATCATCAGCACTAACTGCAACACTAGGGTCGGTGATCATCACTTTGCCTTCGGTTACAACAAGCTCTAAATCAGACGAGGTATTTCGCTGTACATTAAATACAGTACCCAGTGCCGTAAAGCTTTTATCGCCAGCCATCACACTAAAGGGTCGAGCTGGATCTTTTGCTACATTAAAACGCCCTTCCCCCTTACTTAGTAATAGCTGACGTCGCCCTTTGCTATAAGCTACCTCGAGTAAACTATTGGTGTTTAGTTGCACAATTGTGCCATCAGGTAAAACGTACGTGGCTTGTTCACCTACTTTGGTTGTATAAATTTTGGTGTAGTTTATTTTGGCCTGCTCTGCGTTGTAGCCGTTTTCAAGACTAATTAATAAATAACTGCACACCATTAATGCCGCAAATAAGCTTGCGGCAATGGCACTAGTAAACGCCCACTTATTTTTCTGCGGTTTTGCATTTCTATGTGGAAACAAACTACTCAGTTCGTTTAATACGGCCAGTTCATCCCACAGCTGGGCCAGCTCGTATACAGCATCTTGATGGGCGGTGCTTTGCATCATCCAGAGCTTAAACTGCTCTTTTTCATTTTTATTTAAGCCTCTGTCAATGGCGCTTATCCATTCACATGCTTTTTCTAAAATTAAATCTTTTGAGGTAAATTGGTGAACGTTGCTCATTTAGCCACCCTCTCAATTGGCAGCGCCGAATTACGAGCTGAATTACTTGCCACAGATTGGTTATAAGTTTGTTCATGTTCTTTCATGTACAACATGGTTTGTAACAACCCTTTGGCTATGTGTTTTTCTACGGTGCTTTCACATAGTTGCATGTGCTGGGCAATTTCTTTTTGGCTCATACCGTACACTTTTTTAAATATAAAACATTTACGGATAGAAGAATTTAATTGATCCGTTGCTCTACAAAAAAGTAAAAAGCGCTCTTTTGAGGTGTATTCATCCTCAAGTTGTGAGGATTTTAGCAGCGGAGGTAATTCTGCATCGTGCTCTAACGAGTCACTAAATTTATTGTCCCATTTGGCTATATGATTAAGTGCTAAGTGCTTTGCAGTTTTGAGCATGTAGCTGCGTCTAAACTGAATATCTTGTTTTAAATCAGCTTCGTAGCTTTTAATAAAAGTTTCTTGCACAATGTCATCTACGTCATCGGGCTGTACAATACGCGACACAAAGCGTTTTAATTGCTTAGTGATATCAACAAACGTTGATGTCATATTTACTTTGGTAGTCATCCTTAACATAGGCCTATTGTTGTTTTTATTACCGATAGATTACGAGTTTTTAGCATAAAAACAAGCGCAAATGTTAATTTGCCGTTGTTTAGGTAGGATTTGAGTAAACAGGAGACCAAATGAGTAAATTATTAGATTACATAAGGCTCAGTTTTTTTGCGGCAGGTTTACTATTAGGGGTACAAATACCCGCCTTTGTGAGTGACTACGGCCATGCTTTACAGGCGCATTTTGTTGAGGCAAATAACGCATTAGCGCCGTTTAGAAAAGATGCTAAAAACTACTTTAATAACGATTTAAACAAGCTAATTGCCCACTATGAAAATATTGGAGACGATGTAGTCGGTAAAGGGGCTATCCATATCAAAACCCTCTATGATCGACAACAATCCCTACAAGCGGCAGTTAATAACTTTAACCAATCACCCTATTTATATACCTTAACCAGTGGCTTTAGCAGCATTAAAAAGCAAGTATGGCAACGCTTTGAAGGGCAAATAGTGTTAAAAAAAGACTCTATAATAGCAGCGCTTTCAAGCGCCATAATAATTGCTATTTTTGCTGAGTTTTTTGGCTTTATAACCTTGTTTATTATTAAGCGAGGATATTATCGCTTATTCATAGCTGGCAAATAAAGACTTCATGAACTCGTAAAACACCTCTGTTTTACGGGTGGTTAAGCTATTTTGAGGGCGTAAAAACCACACTGGAGCGTCACTTTGTGCCATTGCATTGGGCATAACCTCTACTAAATTTCCGGCACTTAGCTCATCATTAATGGCTATTTTGGATTTAATGGCTATGCCATGTCCCGCAAGTGCTGCCTGCGTCATATTATCGGAATTAGAAATAGTAAAGCGTGTTTTGGCATTAAAGGTGTGTATTTTATTGTTTTCATCATACAGTTTTAACTGCCTTTGCCAGGGTAAGCACACCCAATAGTGCTCAGCTAATTCGCTTAATGTATGGGGCATACCATGCTTTTTTATGTAACTTGGCGCGGCACACAAAATACGTGAGTTATTGACAATCTTACGTGAAAGCAGGCCAGAATCGGTTAACTGCCCTACTCTAATTGCCACGTCTTGCGCATCATCGACTACATTGACAAAATGATCTGTAATTAAAAAATCGAGCTTAAGTGCTGGGTATTGTGTTTCAAACTCGGTCAACTTAGGCATAACATACTTTGAAAATACCCACGGAGGCATAGTCACACGCAATAACCCACTCACCGACGAGCTACGTGCGCCAATGCTATGCTCTGCATCATGCAGGGCTTCTATAATAGCGCCTACGCGATGATAAAATAGCTCACCCGCAGGTGATAACCTTACCCGCCGACTGTCTCTGAACACTAATACGGTTGAGAGCTCGCGCTCTAACTTGCTTAATCTGTGGCTCACAGTTGCTGGTGACAAGCGCTGCTCACGTGCTGCTGCCAGCACCCCTTTGTTTTCTACCACAGCAATAAATGTTTCTAGGTCAGTTAAATTATACATACGTAGGCTAAGCAGTTTTTAATGTTTAATATTTTCAAATGAAGCTTTCAGTTTTGCAATATATATTTAAATTAATAGAACACTCATAATCTCCCTAAAGCTATTTTCGAGATTTAACCATGAGTTTGAAAAAACAGATTGATGCCTATAACGTTCAAAAAGAAGCGAAGCTACCTAGCGATGTATTAGCTCTAATGGAGCAAACAACGAATGAGCTCATTGCTCAACATATAAAAGATAAGGCACTGCAGATAGGCGCTAAAATAAGTAACTTTAGCTTACAAAATCACAACGACGAGTATGTTGAATTAGCTGATTTACTCAATAAAGGCCCGGTAATAATTAGCTTTTACCGGGGTAACTGGTGCCCATATTGTAATTTAGAACTTAAAGCACTTAATGATTACCTACCCCAATTTAAAACGCACAGTGCACAGTTAATTGCTATATCTCCTCAATTGCCAGATGAAACGTTATCTACCGCGCAAAAAAATGACCTCGAATTTAACGTACTTTCAGATATTAATAATAAGGTAGCTGAGCAATTTGGTTTGCTGTTTACATTAGATAAGCGCATTCAAGCACTTTATAGCCAATTTGGCATTGATTTTGAAAAATACTACGGCGACAAAAGCTATAAGTTACCCTTGCCCGCCACATATGTAATTAACCAAAAAGGCATAATCACTTATGCCTTTTTAAACGAAGACTATACCCTACGTGCAGAGCCTATTGATGTAATGGCCGCCCTTGAATTGGAGCAATACTAATGTCTATTCTAAAATCGTTAAAAACCCTTACCCTATCGTTACTCGTTGGTACTAGCTTAGCCTCTGGTAGCGCTATAGCTGAGGAGCCACAATCGCAAGTAAAGCCTAAAGTGCTTATTTTTGATGTAAATGAAACACTCCTTGATTTAACCTCAATGCGCACCTCTATTGGTAAAGCCCTTGGCGGGCGTGAAGATTTATTACCGCTTTGGTTTTCGACTATGTTGCATCACTCACTGGTGGATACCGTAAGTGGCAGTTATCACGACTTTGGACAAATTGGCGTTGCATCGCTGCGCATGGTTGCTAAAAATAACAATATAGCCATTACAAATGAACAAGCTAAAACAGCCATTGTTACTCCGCTTTTAACCCTACCGCCTCACAAAGATGTGAAAGAAGGACTGGCAAAACTCAAAGCTCAGGGCTATAAGTTAGTAAGTCTGACAAATTCATCAAACAAAGGTGTTAAAGCCCAGTTTGAGAGCGCTGGATTAATGTCGTACTTTGATGAGCGCTACAGCATTGAAGATATTAAAATATATAAACCAGACTTACGTGCCTACGAGTGGGTGTTAACTAAATTAAATGTAAAAGCAAATGAGGCAATGATGGTAGCAGCGCACGGTTGGGATGTAGCAGGTGCGAAAGAAGCCGGCTTACAAACAACCTTTATCGCCCGCCCAGGTAAAACACTTTACCCGCTGGCTAAAAAACCAGACCATGTTGTGAAAGATTTACATGAATTAGCGGCTCTACTTAAATAATACCAATCCGCATAGTAAGTGATCTATTTTGAGGATAGAAAAACGTGTTGATAGCAAGGCAAAAAATTCGCTATTTAGTTGTTCTAAATGAGAATTTTTTAACGCAGATAGCGACACGTTTAGCCCCGCAAAATGATTAGATATTATTGCGGATTGGTATAACTATATTCTTTATCCAACATATCAAAAAGCCAGCTTAATGCTGGCTTTTGTTGTTTAAGAAAATGAAAAAGGTTTATTTAAAAAAGTCATCATCGTTTTTAGCCATCATTTCTTCAATATCTTCAATCATATCTTGGCTAATTTGGTTCGCCGAGGTAATAGGCGTTGATATTTTATTGTTCTCAAACGACCACTCACCCAAGTCTATAAGCTGACAGCGCTTAGAACAAAAAGGACGATGGGGGCTTTGCTGTGACCACTCAACTTTATTCTTACAGGTTGGGCAGTTAACAATTGTTGGCATACTTTACTCTCTACAATTACGCGTTAAGCACATGTACTTAACGCTACTAACTCTACATATTTGTAACGCGGTTTATTTCAGCCAAAGACGTTAAACCATCTGCAGCTTTGCGTAAACCCGATAATCGCAAGTTATTAAACCCAGCTTGCAGTGAAACCTCTGCTATTTCGAGCGAGTTACCACCGCGCATAATAATTTGTGCAATTTCAGGGGTAATCTGCATTACTTCGTAAATACCTACACGGCCTTTGTAACCATCGGTGCAATTTTCGCAGCCTTTGGGTGCGTATAGTGTCATGTCTTCAATTTGTGCTGTGCTAAAGCCTTGACGAGCCAATTCTTCTGCTGGCAGTGTTTCAGGGGTTTTACATTTAGGGCATAAACGCCGAGCTAATCGCTGGGCAATAATCAAACTTATTGAGCTTGCCACGTTATACGCAGGCACGCCCATATTTAATAAACGCGTTATGGTTTCGGGCGCTGAGTTGGTATGCAGTGTTGATAACACTAAGTGACCTGTTTGCGCCGCTTTAATTGAAATTTCTGCGGTTTCTAGGTCACGTATTTCACCAACCATTACCACATCTGGATCTTGACGTAAAAATGCACGCAAGGCGTTGGCAAAGGTCATCTCGGCCTTGGGGTTTATTTGTACTTGGTTAACCCCTTCAAGGTTTATTTCTACCGGATCCTCGGCGGTACTAATGTTTCGCTCTGGTTGGTTAAGTATATTTAAACCGGTATAAAGCGATACTGTTTTACCTGAGCCGGTAGGGCCGGTTACAAGTATCATACCTTGTGGTTGCCCAAGCGCATCCATGTAGAGCTTTTTTTGATCCTCCTCGTAACCTAATACGTCAATACCTAGCATAGCGCTTGATGAATCAAGGATACGCATTACTATTTTTTCGCCCCATAACGTAGGCATAGTACTTACACGAAAATCGATGCTTTTTCGCTCGGTAATCTTTAATTTAATACGGCCATCTTGTGGTTTACGTTTTTCTGCAATATCAAGGCGCGACATTACTTTGATACGCGCCGATAGCTTGCTTGCTAAAGTATTAGGGGGGTTGGCAACTTCATGCAAAATACCATCAATACGAAAGCGAATACGGTATTTATGCTCGTAAGGTTCAAAGTGTAAATCGGAGGCGCCTTTTTTAATGGCATCCATTAATATTTTATTGATATAAACAATGATTGGCGCATCGTCTTTATCATCATCTTTAGGTGTGGTCTCTTTAGGGCTTTCACTATCTAAGTCGGCAAATTCTTTAAATTCATCAGCGCTTAAATCTAAGCTGCCTGCGGCATCAAGAAGTTGCTCAATTTTATTATCCAGTTGAATGTAATCAACCACGACTATTTCGCACGATAAGCCGGTGCTAAATTCAAAGTTTTCAAAGGCGCCGTAGTCAGTCGGATCGGAGGCGGCAATGTATACTTTTCTGCCTTTTTGAACCAGCGGTAAAATGTGGTGTTTACGTATTAGCTTTTCTTTAACTAAGTCTTCTGGGATTTGTGCAGGGTCGAAGTCTTTTAAATCAAAATACGGTACACGGAATAGGTCTATACACTGTTCAGCTAAGTCGTTGCTGTCAATTTTTCCACATTTAGATATAAGCTCAGCGGTTGAGGCAAACTCTTGCTGCTTTGCTTTTACGGTATCGGCATCAATGCGGCCAAGCGTTATAAATTTTCTCAATAACGGTGAGTTAATATTCATTGCGCACCTATTTTAGTCCTTCAATAGTTAACAATTTATCAGAAAAAAGCAGGTGATTAAATTCGTCAAGTTTATCAACACCTTTTTTGCTAACCAAATTACGAGTTTATGTTGTTATGACCGCATTAAGGGGCATTAGTTGTATTTTATACCGCATAGTGTAGGTAATTTTTATGAAGAACAACAAGTTCTGCATGAACAAGCGATAAATCGCGGTCATTATTAAGGATATCATCGGCTTTTTGTTGTTTTTCTTCACGCGACATTTGCGATGCTATAATGCTATTTACTTGCTCAAGGCTAATATTGTCTCGCTTTACCGTACGTTCAATCTGTACAGGCAGTGGTACATCAATTAATAAAGTACGGTTGCAGTATGTGTTAAGTTTATTTTCAAACAGTAATGGTGCAACTAATACAACATAGGCACTGGTTGCATTATTTAAATCGGTTAGTATTCTCTCTCGAATAAGTGGGTGCAATAGAGCATTAAGCCACTCTTTATCATCATTGTTGGTAAATATTTTAGTGCGCAGCACTGCTCTGTTTAATGTGCCATCGGGTAGTAAAATACTCTCACCAAAGTGTTCAGCAATAGCGTTTAGCCCTATGCTATTAGGCGCTACCACTTGGCGGGCAATAATATCGGCATCAACAACGCAAATACCTAGTTCTTCAAACATATTACTAACAGCCGTTTTACCGCAGCCAATACCGCCTGTTAAACCCAATACCCAATTGTTTATTTTAGTTGATGGCTTATTCATACTAATAACCAATTAAATTAAAATAGGCCGCTTGAATTTGAGCGCCCCACAAAAGTGTTATCCAACCCGCTATGGCTAAGTAGGGGCCAAATGGGATAGGGGTTGCTTTGTCTTTACCTTGTATACTTAAAAGGGCAATACCAATAATGGCGCCCACCACGCTTGAAAGCAAAATAATGGTTAATAGCGACTGCCACCCTAGCAGTGCGCCAAACACGGCCAGTAACTTAAAATCGCCATAGCCCATGCCTTCCTTGCCGGTTAATAGCTTAAATAGCCAAAACACACTCCACAGGCTTAAATAGCCACAGGCGGCCCCGGTTATCGCATCACTCGGGCTTATTGTTACGCCCATTACAGCGGCTATAAGCGCAAGCCATACTAAGGGCAGGGTTAACTGATCGGGCAGTAACATGTGGTCAATATCAATAAAGGTGAGCGCCACTAAAATCCAAGTAACAAAAATATATAAAAGGGCCTGCTCTGTAGCACCAAAGCGGTAGGCAACAACTAAACTTAATAGTGCGGTAATGGCTTCAACTATCGGGTAGCGCGCTGATATTGGGTTACTGCAATTAGCGCATTTACCTTTAAGCACAATCCAACTAATAATTGGAATATTTTGCCAAGGCTTAATCGCCGTTTTGCATTTAGGGCAGGTAGAGTTAGGCTTTACTAAATTAAATGGCTCGTTGGGCTTAGCCTTTGAAGGCTTAGTTGTGAGTTCATCTTCTAATAATAATCGGCATTCACTTTGCCATTCACGCTGCATCATCAGTGGCAGCCGGTAAATAACTACATTTAAAAAACTACCAATACACAGGCTTACTAAGCCCACAGTTAAAAAATAAAACCACAGCTGGCTTTGCATCGCGGTGGTTACATCAAGAAAAAGATTTTCCATTAAAATACCTAACTTCAGGCCATTTATAAGCCAATTTTATTTCGCAAGCTATTAATTAGCGTTTACAATTTTGCTTACAGCTATGCTTTAAATTACAGAGCCTAACTGGAAAATTGGCAAGTACATGGCAACAATTAAGCCACCTACAAGCACACCTAGTACGGCCATAATAAGCGGCTCTAATAAGCTAGATAATCCATCTACTGCATCATCCACCTCTTGTTCATAAATAGTCGCTACTTTGGCAAGCATACCATCAAGCGAGCCAGACTCTTCACCAATAGCTACCATTTGAATCACCATATCAGGAAATATTTTAGCATTACGCATCGCCCAGTTCATTTGGTTACCCGAGCTCACCTCTGCTTTAATATCTAAAATAGCATAGCGGTAAACAGCATTACCTGAAGCACCTGCTGCAGAATCTAATGCATCAACCAATGGTACACCTGCCGCAAATGTGGTCGAAAGCGTACGGGCATAACGGGCAACAGCTGCTTTATTTAAAATCATGCCAATTACAGGGAGCTTCAATATAGCGCGATCGGTTGCATCTCTAAGTTTTAAACTTCTGAGCTTAGCTTCTTTAAAAGCAAAGCCAAAGCCAACAATGGCTATTAACATCACCCACCAATATTCTTGCATAAACTCAGAGATGCCAATAACAAATAAGGTGAATGCAGGCAGTTGTGCGCCAAAGCCATTAAATATATCTTGAAACTGTGGTACTACAAATATAAGCAGTATTGAGGTAACTATAAGGGCAACCACTAAAACCGCGATAGGGTAAAACATGGCTTTTTTTATTTTTGATTTAAGCGCTTCTGATTTTTCTTTGTATAAAGCAACACGGTCAAATATTTTATCTAGCGCCCCTGATTGTTCGCCCGATGCCACTAAATCACAATACAAATCATCAAAGTAACGAGGGTGTTTTCTTAAAGCTTGAGATAATGGTTGGCCTGCTTTTACTTCATCACCGATGGTCTCCATTAACTTGGCTACACTTTTGTTAGTAGACCCAGTACCAATCATTTCAATAGCTTGGATGAGTGGTACGCCGGCCATTAACATGGTTGCTATTTGGCGTGTAACTAAAGCAATATCTTTTGGTGTGATTTTTTGCAGGCGCGAACCAAAAAGCGGTTTAGGTTTGCGCTTAACCTTCGAAGGTGTAATGCCTTGTTTACGTAGTTGAGCCTTAACTAAAGCAATACTATTACCGGTTAGTTCACCCTCCATACGTTTGCCGCGAGCGCTTACTCCTACCCATTGAAAAGTGTCTAAACTTTTTTTATCAACTTGCTTGGACATTATTTAATTTCCATAAAGTTTAAATTGTTGAAACAAGGTCTAATATGGCTTTGCTTTACTTCCGGTGAATATAACTCACACAATTTTGAAAGTAGTAGTTGTTTTAAAGCTGGCTCATCAAACATTTCTGAGTTAAATAATGTGTTAGTTTCTAAATTTGTAATAAAAGTAGCATCGTTTAGTTCAGGGTAAATTGAGAGTTGCCATTTACCATATATTACCCCTCGTTGCTTTTCTTTTATTAGTATAGGAAGTAGTTCAGTTTT
Source organism: Pseudoalteromonas sp. S3785 (assembly GCF_005887365.1). Lineage (NCBI taxonomy): Bacteria > Pseudomonadati > Pseudomonadota > Gammaproteobacteria > Alteromonadales > Pseudoalteromonadaceae > Pseudoalteromonas > Pseudoalteromonas sp. S3785. Next base: position 14,127 of record NZ_PNCT01000081.1, read on the forward strand.
GATTATTAGTTGGCCCATGTCGCTTATTTCAAATAAGTTTGCATTTTGAGCAACTGTCCCCGAAACACTAATGTTACCAGACTTGTTAAATGTTGGTTTTAATGAACTTTCAATTGGTAGGGGTCTTTCTGTTTTTACTTTAAATATACTTTTTCCATCGAAAGCTGCTTGTGACTCTAACCCTAGTATATCTAAAATAGTTGGCGTTATATCAGAAAGAGCGTATCTAAAACTCTTATTAATACTTTCATGTTTGACCTCCTTACCATTTATATACTCTTTGAAGCTTATTAACACATTAAATTGCTGCTGAGAGACGATGGAAGTACCATGCCCCGCAAGGTTTACGATTTCTTCAGAGTTATCAGGCATATCCTCATCTCTAGCAAAGCTTTCACCATGGTCGCTTAAAATAAATACGATAGAGTTATCTAATAGTCCATTATGACGGAGAAAATGAAAATAATTTTCTATTTGACTATCAGCAGATTCAACACTTTCGAGGTATTTTTCATATAAGCCCTTTTCATTAGTTGTATTGTGACTACTCTTGTAAGGCCAATGAGGTAAAGTAAAGTGAGAGGCTACAAAAATAGGTGAATTATTCAACTCTATACTTCTTTTAAGCTTTTTATTGTATTTTAGTGGAGAGTAGGTTTGCCATGCAGCCCTATTATTATGGATTTGGGGCATTAAGAAATTGAAAAAAGTTAAGTCAGAGGTAACTACAAGTAATGGAATATCTAGTAACTTAGAGAATACAAACTCACCTATTGTAGCTGGAGGGCCTATGGTTTTATCAAAAAATAAGCGGTGGTCTATATGACTGAAGCGTCTTTCATCCAGTGAGAAGTAGTTATAATAACCCGCCTTTTTTAAATAGTAAGGTAGGCTTTTTTTTGTATCTAAAATACCGAAGTCGGTAAGGTTAAATCTAGCTTTATTCGTAATTGGATAATTTCCTGTTAAAATAGTCATCCACGAAGGAAAGGTTCTAGCAATATGAGTATAACTATTTGGTAGGTGAACTCCACTATCTATGAAATTGAAAATAAACGGTGTGTGTCTTTTACTAATTACACTAGTGTTAAGTGAATCTATACCGATGATAAATACATTCTTATTTGCTCTTGTCTGTTCTGATGTACCACTAAGGCGAAAATCTGGTGTAAGGTTTGGTATTATAAAGGGTATGAACAGAACAGTGATGTTCAAACGGTTTTCTTTTAGCCAAAATGAAGCGACTATAATAATAATGACTATAAAAGAACAGCTAAGCAAAAATATTTTTGATTTCCAAGCTTCATGGCTAAAAAAAAGCTCAGGGTAAAGGTAGCTTGTTATGCCCAACAATAACGATAAAGACAGCGCCCATGAAATAAACAGGCAAACTGATTTAGAGAGAGCCTGCTTACTTAAGCTTTTCAAATTTGTTGATAAAACATGGTTTAACAAAGCAAAGAGAATAACAGATAAGATAATACCTATTAAAAAAAAAGTTGCTTCAGCTAAAAATTGGTAGTTGTACAATCCAACTTCTAATTTTGAACCAACATTAGCTCCTTTGAAGTTAAAAGAAGGAATATTTATAAACCAAAAATAGACGAATAGTAAAAAAATGCAAAAGGAAACTAAAATATTTTTAAGCATAAGCAGGGAATTAAAGAGGCGTGTAGCGCAGTACTGAAAATCAATACTGCGCTAATATATTAACGACAGTTAGCAGGAAGGTATTTATCATCAACTGTGCCAGTATCACAAGTCCACGTAATAGTCCCACCACCAGATGGTACAGTAGGGACTAAAACTAGAGTTGCGCCGTCTGTAACTTTGCTAGTGAAAGTTACTGTTATATTACCTGCCCCGCTGATAGCAACAGATTTAACTGCATTACCAGTCATGGTAGTGCTTGTTGGTAAACCTGCATCTGAATTTGAAGAAGGCATAGCCCCCTCAGATACATAATACTCAGTAACAGCCCCTTTAGCTGAGGCTGCTAGATTCATACCCTCACTAACATGAGCACGTTTTGTGTAATCTTGATAAGCAGGCAATGCCACTGCAGCAAGAATACCGATGATTGCTACAACAATCATTAATTCAATTAGGGTGAAACCCTGTTGTTTTTGAGTCATTGTTTTCATGTTTCCTCTCCTAAAGGATAATGTTTTGTAAGATAGTCAGGTTAGTGGCGAAAGTGCCAAACTTAATTTACCTGATTAACTTTACAGATTTACTTAAAAATAAATTTTCACGTACTTTTAGCCTTAGGTATGAAACACAAAAGCTAAATGTGAGTTCATTATGTTGCAACTTGCGTAGGCTACCTAAACACAAAGTAGACTAAATATAGGAAACATACTGACCATTTGTTTTAATCTTTTAGGTATTTTTTTAAGATTAAAACAAAAAGCAGTTACTTATTACTATATTTTTCAAAGAAGTAATACAACAGGGTTAGTCTAACATTTTTTTTATGCTTAAAACACACAAAATTTTCTAAAAAGGATACTTTATTTAACAAAATGTTACAAAGTAAGCCTTTTGGATTATTAAAAGTCTTTTCATGCGTTTTGTCAATTAATTAGAACTAATATGACAAAGTTATTGCTGTGCCTTTATACAAAACGCATCGATAAATCGATTGATTGTAAATTTTTTGTTAGAGCGCCGCTTGATATAAAGTCGACACCTGCTTGTGAGTAAGTTTTAACTGTTTCTAGCGTCATATTGCCAGAAACCTCTAATTTAGCGCGCTTATTAGTAATGACAACAGCTTGTTGAATTTGTTCCACACTAAAGTTATCGAGCATGATTATATCGGCACCTGCATTAATGGCTTGCTCAAGTTCATGTAACGACTCTACTTCTACTTCTACTGGTTTTGTAGGGTGGTTTTGCTTGGCTTGTGCGACTGCTTTATCAATACCGCCACACGCTGCTATGTGGTTTTCTTTAATTAAAAACGCGTCGAATAGGCCTATACGGTGATTTGCACCGCCGCCGCATTTAACAGCGTATTTTTGAAGTAGCCTGAGCCCGGGTATTGTTTTACGGGTATCGAGCAGTTGGGTTGTGGTGCCGCTAAGCTCTTTTACATAATTTGCAGTGGTTGTTGCGGTACCCGAAAGCGTTTGTACAAAGTTAAGCGCGGTACGTTCGGCTGTTAAAATAGCGCGGGCAGCGCCTTTAGCGGTAAATAAGGTGCTATTTGCTGGTACAAAGTCGCCATCATTTACAAGTACGTTAATTTCAACGCTTGGATCTACCTGTTTAAACACTTCTATAATTATGTCTTTACCACAAAAAACGCAATCTTCACGGGTAATCACTTTGGCATTTGCGTGCTCATTTTGCGGGATAAGTTGCGCGGTTATATCACCATCTTGCGCAGTTTGATAATTTAGATCTTCATCTAAGGCGAGGGTAACAAGTTGAGTAATAAGCGAGTGCGAAATTGACATATGAAGGCTCATAAGTGTTAATAAATTAAGCAAATTTTACTATGTTTAAATAGCTAAGAGAAGCGCTTTTAAATAAGTGAGGCTATTACACCTGCATATAGAGCACACCCGCTAAAAGCCGCTTTGCTAAGCGGTTACATGTTGACTAACCGTAATGGCTATCATTCTGTATTTAAATCCTTTAGCATCAAGCTTATGTATACCGTGGTTTTAAAATAATGCAAATAGATTCAAGCGGCGTTGTCGCTAATATAACACTGCGGCCCAGTACGCATTTTGATGAGCGCCCTAAAAATACCGATATTTCGCTGTTGGTTATTCATAATATTTCCCTGCCGGCTGGGCAATTTGGCACCGAACACGTTGATGCCCTGTTTATGGGTGAGATTGATTGTAATGCGCACCCCACCTTTTGTGATTTAAATGGGCTTAGAGTCTCGGCGCACTGTTTTATAAAACGTACAGGCGAGATTATTCAATATGTGCCATTTAATAAACGCGCATGGCATGCTGGGCAGTCTGAGTATGCTGGGCAAAGTGCGTGTAATAATTTTAGTATAGGTATTGAGCTTGAGGGCACAGATACCACACCTTATACTCAGGCGCAGTACACAAGCTTACATAACCTGACAAAGGCTATTATGATTCGCTACCCGCTTATTACCACAAAGCGTATAGTAGGGCATTGCGATATAGCACCTGGGCGAAAAACCGACCCCGGGGAAAGTTTTAATTGGTCTGCTTATATAGGCAGGCTAGATCAAACAAATTAAGTGGGTCGCCATCATGATTTTAGTTTCTATAATTATTGCACTAATACTTGAGCGCTTAGGGGCTCGCTCTCAGTACTGGCAAATTAGCTATTACGCTAATGGTTATTTAAACCGTTCGGGTAAATTACTTAATGAAAATGGATTGTTTGGCTCGGCAATTGGCTTTTTAATTTGGCTAGTGTTGCCGGTAGTGGCTGTGGCGCTTATATATGTTCTTTCTGACTTTGTACTGTGGCAATTAGCTATAAATGTTGTGGTTTTATTAGTGTGCTTTGGTTGTGCTAAGCACCGGGCTTTATATAAGTCGTACTTAAATGCATTAACGCGAGATGATAAAACCGCTGCTTCATTATACGCACTCCAAATGGGACAAAAACACTTAGAGGATGAGGAAGGCGGAGAAACATTTGGGCAAACCTTAGCGTGGATCAATTTTAGGTTTTACTGCGCCGTAATTTTTTGGTTTGTTGTGCTTGGCGCCCCAGGAGCAGTATTGTATGCAATAGTACGTACACTTGCCGATTTAGTAAAAGAAAACCACAAAGTGGTGTTTGCTAATCGCTTTAAGTTGCTGCATAAATTATTATTTTGGCTAGATTGGCTACCTGCACGTGTTGCAAGCTTTGGCTACTTAGTTATTGGTAACTTTAATAAAGGCACAAGTTGTTGGTTGGATTATGTGCTGGATTTTAAAACATCAAACCGAAAAGTAGTTACATGTACAGCCCTTGCCGCCGAACAAGTAGAACAGCGTTATTATGGATGTGCCGTTGAAGCTACCTGTATGATTAAGCTCGTTAAACGCAATGTGCTCTTTTATTTAGTGCTGATTGCACTGCTTACTTTATTTGGCGGTTTATCGTAGTCGCGATTTTATATCGCGCAATGAACGCCGCGCTTATGGTGAGTATCGCGGCAAGATAATTGGTCGCGGGGTTAACCTGCCGCTCCCACCTTTTTGACTCAAAAACTAATTTCTTCAATAAATTCAAATAGAGTGAATATTCTAATTTATTCTGGTCAGACCATTTGTTTTCATCCTGTTAACGTTTGCACAAAACATCCACAATTTTGTACTGTTTTGAACTTCGTTCAAAATGCGTTACGCTAGCTTAATTGCTCAAATAAACCGTAAATTGACAGTTATTTGCCTTTTTGATACCTTATTGAAAATTTTTGGTATGACCAATTTACCTTTTGGGTAAATCGTCAAGCTCTAGGCCTTAAAAATTAGGCTTTTTAGTATTTATGCAACGTGGACGTTGATTAATGTCTTTAAAGATTAAAGCAGCAAAATTATCTGATGTTATTTTACAGCAACTTGAGAACATGATTCTTGAGGGCTCATTAGCGCCAGGTGAAAAACTGCCGCCAGAGCGCGAACTAGCAAAACAGTTTGAGGTGTCTCGCCCCTCACTACGCGAAGCCATCCAAAAGCTAGAAGCAAAAGGTTTAGTTACTCGTAGGCAGGGCGGTGGCACGTTTGTAAAGAACCAGCTTGAAGAGGGGCTCACTGATCCGCTATTTGATTTGATCAGTAAGCATCCTGAATCACAGTTTGATTTACTTGAATTTCGTCATGCGCTTGAAGGGATCGCGGCTTATTATGCTGCGCTTCGTGGTACCAGCACCGATTTTACCAAGGTTAAACAAAGCTTTGATAAAATCGCCCAAGTTAATAACGATTTACAGCTAAAAGCCAAAGCAATTAATGCGTTTCACTTTAGTGTAGCCGAAGCCTCACACAACGTGGTTTTACTTCACTTAGTGCGAGGCATGCAAGCGCTACTGGAACAAAATGTATTGCAAAACTTAACGGTTTTATTAAAAAAACCAGATATTAGCAATCAATTAGCCCAGCATAGGCGCTTATTAATGGATGCCGTAATTGAGGGCAATCCAGAACAAGCCCGTTTAGCCAGTAATGCCCATTTAGCCTTTATTGAAGAAGCATTACTTGAAGCGGGTAAAGAGCATTCGCGAATTGAACGTAGTTTAAGACGCACAAAACAAAATTAAGCTAATACGCTGTACTTATGAACACACTAAATTAGGTATACGTGGTATTAAATTAACAACATTCGTATTTTAAACATAAGGAAACCTCCATATGTCTGAAGTCAATAAAATTGACGTAGACGCGCTAGAAACACAAGAGTGGTTACAAGCTCTTGAATCAGTTGTGCGCGAAGAAGGTGTTGAACGAGCTCAGTTTTTACTTGAGCAAGTGTTAGAGCAAGCCCGTTTAGACGGCGTTGATATGCCAACTGGCACAACAACTAACTACGTTAATACTATTCCAGTAGATCAAGAACCGGCTTACCCAGGGGATGTAAACCTTGAGCGTCGTATTCGTTCGATTATTCGTTGGAATGCAATCATGATTGTATTACGTGCATCGAAAAAAGATCTCGACTTAGGCGGCCATATGGCGTCTTACCAATCATCAGCTGCGTTTTACGAAGTGTGTTTTAATCACTTTTTTAAAGCGCCAAATGAGGTAGACGGCGGTGACTTAGTTTACTACCAAGGCCATATTTCTCCGGGTATTTATGCACGCGCATTTGTTGAAGGTCGTTTAACAGCTGAACAGCTTGATAACTTCCGTCAAGAAGTAGATGGCAAAGGCCTTCCTTCATACCCACATCCTAAATTAATGCCTGAATTTTGGCAGTTCCCAACGGTATCTATGGGCTTAGGTCCAATTGCGTCTATTTACCAAGCGCGCTTTTTAAAATACCTAGATGGCCGTGGCTTAAAAGACACTAAAAACCAACGTGTATACGCGTTTTTGGGTGATGGTGAAATGGATGAGCCAGAATCACGCGGCGCAATTTCTTTCGCTGCACGTGAAAAGCTAGACAACCTATGTTACCTGATTAACTGTAACTTACAGCGTTTAGATGGCCCAGTTATGGGTAACGGTAAAATTATTCAAGAACTAGAAGGCCTATTTAAAGGCGCTGGTTGGAACGTAATTAAAGTTGTATGGGGTAGCGGATGGGATATTCTGCTAGCGAAAGATACATCGGGTAAATTACTACAATTGATGAACGAAACAATTGACGGTGATTACCAAACATACAAAGCAAAAGATGGCGCGTACGTACGTGAGCACTTCTTTGGTCGTTACCCAGAAACAGCTGCACTTGTTGCTGATATGACGGATGACGAAATTTTTGCGCTTAAGCGTGGTGGTCATGAGCCATCTAAACTTTATGCTGCATTTAAAAAGGCTGAGCAAACAAATGACCGTCCAACTGTAATTCTTGCTAAAACTGTGAAAGGTTACGGCATGGGTGAAGCAGCTGAAGGTAAAAACATTGCGCACCAAGTGAAGAAAATGGACATGAGCCATGTTGAACACTTACGTGACCGTTTAGGCCTACAAGATTTAGTATCAGAAGAGCAAATTAAAGATCTTCCATACTTAACGCTTGAAGAAGGCTCAGAAGAATACAAGTACTTACACGCACGCCGTGAAGCACTGAAAGGTTACACACCTACACGTATTCCTAAGTTTACTGAAGAGCTAAAACTGCCAGAAGTAGACGCGTTTAAGCCGCTACTTGAAGAGCAAAAGCGTGATATTTCTACCACAATGGGCTTTGTACGTGCACTTAACGTGTTACTTAAAGACAAAGGCATTGGTAAAAACATTGTGCCAATTATTGCTGATGAAGCACGTACATTTGGTATGGAAGGTTTATTCCGTCAAATCGGTATTTACAATCCACATGGCCAAAACTACACCCCTCAAGACCGTGATATTGTTTCTTACTACAAAGAAGCAACATCAGGCCAAGTACTTCAAGAAGGTATTAACGAGCTAGGTGCAATGTCGTCATGGGTAGCTGCTGCAACATCTTACAGCACGAACGATTTACCTATGATCCCATTCTACATTTACTACTCTATGTTTGGTTTCCAACGTGTTGGCGACATGGCATGGATGGCGGGTGACCAACAAGCACGCGGTTTCTTATTAGGTGCTACGGCTGGCCGAACTACGCTTAATGGTGAAGGTCTACAGCACGAAGATGGCCACAGCCACATTCTTGCAAATACGGTTCCTAACTGTATTTCTTACGACCCAACATACGCATTTGAAGTAGCGGTAATTATTCAAGACGGTATTCGTCGTATGTACGGTGAAAACCAAGAAAATATTTACTACTACCTAACGCTTATGAACGAAAACTACCATCAACCAGCTATGCCAGAAGGCGCTGAAGAAGGTATTCGTAAAGGTATTTACAAGCTAGAAAGCTACGAAGGTAAAAAAGCCAACGTACAGCTATTAAGCTCAGGTACTATCATGACTGAAGTACGCAAAGCGGCAGCTATTCTAAGCGAAGAGTACGGTATTGCCTCAGATGTTTACTCAGTAACTTCATTCAATGAGCTTACCCGTGATGGTCAAGACGTTGAGCGTTTCAACATGCTTAACCCAGAAAGCGAGCAAAAAACACCGTACATTACGAGCGTATTAAACGACTCAGTAACTGTTGCCGCTACCGACTACATGAAAAACTACGCAGAGCAAGCGCGTTCATTTATTCCAAGCAGCAACTATAAAGTGCTTGGTACAGATGGTTACGGACGTTCTGATAGCCGTGAAAACTTACGTCGTCACTTTGAAGTTAATGCAAGCTACGTGGTTGTTGCTACGTTATCTGAACTTGCTAAACGCGGTGATGTTGAAAAGTCAGTGGTTGTTGAAGCAATTAAAAAGTTCGACATTGACACAAACAAACTAAATCCACTGTACGCATAAGAGGTTTGCAATGAGTATTGAAATTAATGTACCAGATATCGGTGGCGATGACGTAGAAGTAACCGAAATTTTAGTAAGCGTTGGCGACAAAGTAGATGTTGATCAATCTTTACTTACCGTTGAAGGCGATAAAGCATCAATGGAAGTACCTGCTGCGCAAGCAGGTACAGTAAAAGAAATTAAAGTAAGTGAAGGCGACACGGTCACTACCGGTTCGTTAATCATGATCTTTGAAGGCGAAGAGTCAGGTTCACAAAGTGAGCCAGAAGCGCCAGCTAAAACTGAGGCATCTGCACCCGCAGAAGCTTCAGGTTCTTCAACTAAAGAAGTAACCGTACCAGATATTGGTGACGACGAAGTTGAAGTAACAGAAATCATGGTTGCTGTTGGTGACAGCGTAGATGAAGAGCAGTCAATTTTAAGTGTTGAAGGCGATAAAGCATCTATGGAAGTACCAGCACCTTTTGCTGGTACAGTAAAAGAGATTAAGGTAACCGAAGGCGACAAAGTAAAAACAGGCTCTTTAGTGTTTGTTTTTGAAGTTGCCGGTTCAAGTGCTCCTGCATCAGATGCACCTAAGCAAGAATCTGCACCAGCAGAAGCTGCTCAAAGCACACAGCCAAGCACAAAAGAAGTAAACGTGCCTGATATTGGCGATGATGAAGTTGAAGTAACTGAAATTATGGTTGCTGTTGGCGATACGGTTGAAGAAGAGCAATCTATCTTAAACGTTGAAGGCGACAAAGCGGCAATGGAAGTACCTGCGCCGTTTGCAGGCACTGTTAAAGAAATTAAAGTAACCACTGGCGACAAAGTTAAAACTGGCTCTCTTGTGTTTGTATTTGAAGTGGCGGGTAGTGCTCCTGCACAGGCTTCAGCACCTGCTGAGCAAAAGCCAGCTGCCGCACCTGCAAAAGCAGAGTCTGCGCCAGCTCCTAAAGCTGAGAAAGCAAGCAATGAAAGCTTTGAAAACAACAGCGCATATGCCCATGCATCGCCAGTTGTTCGTCGCTTAGCGCGTGAATTTGGTATTAACTTAGCAAACGTTAAAGGCTCAGGCCGTAAAAACCGTGTAGTTAAAGAAGACGTGCAAAACTATGTTAAAAACTTAGTTAAGCAAGTTGAATCAGGCCAATTACCAGCTGGTAAAGGCAATGCAGGCGGTAGTGAGCTTGGTTTAATTCCTTGGCCAAAAGTAGATTTTGCTAAATTTGGCGAAATCGAAGAGAAAAAACTATCACGCATTCAAAAGCTATCGGGTAAAAACTTACACCGTAACTGGGTGCAAATCCCCCATGTTACACAGTTTGACGAAGCTGATATCACAAGCCTTGAAGTATTCCGTAAAGAGCAAAATGTACTTAGCGAGAAGAAAAAACTGGGTGTTAAAATCACACCACTTGTGTTTGTGATGAAAGCAGCGGCAAAAGTACTTGCTGAATTCCCAACATTTAACTCATCACTGTCTGAGGATGGCGAAAGCTTAATTCTTAAGAAATACATTAATATTGGTGTTGCGGTAGATACGCCTAATGGCTTAGTTGTTCCAGTGTTTAAAGATGTGGACAAAAAAGGCATTATGGAATTATCTCGCGAGCTAATGGATGTTTCTAAAAAGGCGCGTGAAGGTAAGTTAACCTCATCTGACATGCAAGGTGGCTGTTTTACTATTTCAAGCTTAGGCGGTATTGGCGGTACGGCATTTACGCCGATTGTTAATGCACCAGAGGTGGCAATTTTAGGTGTATCTAAATCTGAAATGAAACCTAAGTGGAATGGTAAAGAGTTTGAGCCAAAACTAATGGTTCCGCTGTCTATGTCGTACGATCACCGTGTGATTGACGGTGCGCTAGCTGCACGCTTTACCGCAACGCTTGCTAGCTACATGAGTGATATTCGTCAATTAGTGATGTAATCGCTACAATATGAACAAAATCAAATCCCAGCCAGTTGTTTTTAGCTGGGATTTTTACTATATGCAATGATACAATCTTTGCACTATTTGTGAATTGCTCTGATTTTCTGCCCATGCAGAAACATGGCAGTTAAATTTTAGGGCAGTGTCCCGTTCAAACAATTAAGGTAATAGCATGAGCAACGAATTAAAAACTCAAGTTGTTGTACTAGGCGGTGGTCCTGGTGGTTACTCTGCGGCTTTCCGTGCTGCTGACTTGGGCTTAGAAGTTACATTGGTAGAATCGCGTGAAACATTAGGCGGCGTATGTCTTAATGTTGGTTGTATTCCTTCAAAAGCACTTTTACACGTGGCTAAAGTGATTGATGACGCTGCAGAAATGTCATCTCACGGTGTTACTTTTGGCGCTCCGCAAATTGATTTAGACAAAATTCGCTCTTGGAAAGAGTCGGTTGTTGGCCAGCTTACTGGTGGCTTAGACGGCATGGCTAAGATGCGTAAAGTTAAAGTTGTACCAGGTTACGGTAAATTCACTGGTAGTAACACTTTAGACGTTGAAGGTGCTGACGGCACTACAACTATTACATTTGATAACGCAATCATTGCTGCGGGTTCTAAACCTGTTAGCTTACCGTTCATCCCTGAAGATGACCGTGTAATTGATTCAACTGGCGCATTAGAGCTTAAAGACGTACCAGAGAAACTACTTGTTTTAGGTGGTGGTATCATTGGTCTTGAAATGGGTACAGTTTACCGCGCACTAGGTTCTGATATTGATGTAGTTGAATTTGCAGATCAGTTAGTACCGGCTGCTGATAAAGATATCATCAAGATTTACCAAAAATACGTAAGCAAAAAATTCAATGTTATGCTTTCTACTAAAGTTGTTGGCGTCGAAGCGAAAGATGATGGCTTATACGTTACTTTTGAAGGCAAAAACGCACCAGCTGAGCCAGTACGTTACGACAAAGTACTTGTTGCAGTAGGCCGTACGCCTAACGGTAACTTACTTGATGCTGATAAAGCAGGTGTTAATGTTGATGAGCGTGGCTTTATTAATGTTGATAAGCAATTACGTACTAACGTAGACCATATTTTTGCAATTGGTGATTTAGTTGGCCAACCTATGCTTGCGCATAAAGCGGTACACGAAGGCCATGTTGCAGCAGAGGTTATCTCTGGTCAGAAGCACTTCTTCGATCCTAAATGTATTCCTTCAATTGCCTACACTGATCCAGAAATCGCGTGGGTTGGTGTGACTGAGAAAGAAGCAAAAGAGCAAGGCTTAAGCATTGAAACTGCGGTATTCCCGTGGGCAGCATCAGGTCGTGCAATTGCATCAGCTCGTACTGAAGGTTCTACTAAGCTTATCTTTGATAAAGACAGTGGCCGTGTAATTGGTGGTGCTATGGTGGGTATTAACGCAGGCGAAATGCTTGGCGAAATCGGCTTAGCAGTTGAAATGGGCGCAGACGGTGAAGATTTAGCGCTTACTATTCATGCTCATCCAACATTGAACGAGTCAATTGGCCTTGCAGCTGAGATTTTTGAAGGTTCAATCACTGATTTACCAAACAAAAAAGCGGTTAAAAAGAAGAAGTAATTTAACTTTTTAATTTAGTTTTTAAAAACCCAGCTTTTGCTGGGTTTTGTTTTTATAGCAGCTATTAAAAATAGATTAAATAAAACTAGCGTCAGTTAGTTTGGTTTTTTATTTTGAGCTGATAGCTGATAGCTGA